>CAKUHW010000043.1 GCA_934659415.1 uncultured Oscillospiraceae bacterium | reverse complement strand
CCAGCTGAGCGACGGCGCGGTACTGGCCGCCCAGGTCGTCACCGTGTACTACACCGGCCCCTATGAGAATGTAAAGCGCATGATGACCTTCCTGGCCTCCGATTCCCGCATCACCTCCATCCAGTACGGCACCATGGCCTGGTCCGGGGACGCCCTCACCGGCACCTTCACCCTGCGCTGCTACGTCCTGGCCGACGGCCGGGAGTACACCCCTCCGGAGGTGGACGCCCCGGAGACCGGTAAGACCAATGTGTTCCAGTAAGCGCCCCGCCGGGGTCTCCCGCCGGGCGGGCTCCTCCCTCATCGAGGTGGTGGTGTCCATCGCCATCCTCGGTCTGGTGGTGGTGCCCCTGTGCAGCAGCATCGTCCTGGCCCACCGGGTGAACGCCCGCACCGAGGCCCTCATGCAGGACCAGCTGGCGGTGTCCGCCGCCGTGGAGCGGCTCATGGCCCAGGGGGTGGACGTGTCCGCCACCGATAATAAGTGGACCCGGGTAGAGGGCGGCTGGAAGCGCACCGGGGAAAACGGCGCGGTAATTTTTGCCGCGGCAGATTTTGACGAATCAGGGATTGTCAAACAGACGCAGACGTGCTACAATGTCACCGTCAGCCGCGGTGAAGTCAGCATTGATACCGTGGTCCGCGCAGCGGCCTCTCAGAGTGGGGGGGGCGGCGGATGAAAAAACGGCAGGAGGGCTATGTCCTCGTCTATGTGCTCATCGTCATCGTGCTGCTGGCGCTCATCGGCTCTACCGTGTGCGCCATCTCCGTGCGCAACCTCAAGGCCCAGCAGAGCTCCCTCTCCCGCGCCCAGGCGTCCTATAAAGCCGAGGGGCAGGTGGAGCTGGCTCTGGGAACGATCGCGGCTGCGTCGGACGTGACCGGCTGGAAGGTGTCCGCCGTCAAGGATGCCGACAATGCCGCCATCAAGGCGGCTGCCCTGGCCGATTTTGCCGCTTGGCTGAAGCCGGAGCTCAGCGGACCCGACTTTCCCGACTGTGAGATCCCCCCGGACCAGACCGCTCCGGATGACGATGCCATGTATATTCTGGTCACTCTGACCGCCCATGTGGATACTCAGCAGGTCACCGCTCAGGTCCGCGTCCCGGTGCAGTTCACCGTCGCCGGCACGCCGGAGCCCGATCCGGCCAATGACCAAAACTTGCTTTACCCCTATTCCCTCACCGTGGGGAATATCTCCTATCTCTCCTACCGCGTGGAGACGGTCCAGTAGGGGCCGGTGTCCCCACCGGCCCGTGCCCTCGTAGGGGCGGATATTATCCGCCCGCCTCACCGGGCCCCCTGTTACACCTGTAGGGGCCGGTGTCCCCACCGGCCCGCGCCCTTACCGAGCCCGCATGGGGCCCCCAAACGAACCCAGCGCAGCCAATAGACCACCTTGCCTCCCATAAAAGCGTGCCGGAATTCCCTCCGGCTTCGCTTTGTCGGTCCCGGTTGTGGTCATTGCAGCACTTGCCGTACTTGCATAACTCCGGCCCTGCACCGGACTTCCTGTCCTGACTGTAGGGGCCGGTGTCCCCACCGGCCCGTGCCCTCATCTCAGCAACAACAAACAAAGGAGCGACGCAATCATGAAACACCTGACCTCCCGCCTGAAGCGTGCCGGAAAGAAAGCCGGCTTCACTCTTGTGGAGCTGATCGTTGTCATTGCAGTGCTTGCTATTCTTGCGGGCACCGGCACCGTGGCCTACGCCGGATATGTGAAAAAGGCCAATATGGCCGTGGATCAGCAGATGATGAGCGATGTGAAGTACGCCCTCCAGCTGGCCCTGGCCGACCCCGCCGCTGCCTGCAACGGCGGCGTGGGCGTGGTCCTCAGCACCCATGCGACCGCCGAGGTGAAGAGCATTGACAACACCAACGGCAAGCCCGATATCGACTTTGTGGAGGCCGCTCTGGCCGATGCCTTCGGCTCCGACTGGGCCAACGTCCTCAAGCTGAAGTATACCGGCTGGGAGGGCAACGCCGCCGTCAACGCGCAGAAGTATGTCCAGTCCTCCTACAACGGCAACGAGGAGGCCCTGCTGGGGCAGATCGGCAAGCTCTCCACCAATCTGAAGGATGTTCTGGGCAACGCCAATGTGGAGGGTGATGGCTTTAAGGAATACCTGAACAAGCTGGGAATCGACCCCAACGCCTCCGATAAGACCGCTGCTGCCAATGCCGCCGTGCTGTATGTGGCGCAGAAGGCCAGCGCGGCTAATGCAGAGAATGTTGTGACGGCGCTGGCCTCCACTAATCCCGATCTTGAGACACTGGCTGGTGAGCTCGGGGCCTTTGGCTCTGCGGCGGCTATGTACGCCTATGCCGAGGCCTATTGCCAGTATTACGATAAGCATTATCAGGATCCCGTTGATCGTGACAAGGGCGAAAAAACACTGTTGGAGACATTCGAATCATACCCGATCACTGATCTTAGGAGCGTGCAGCTCGCCTTTGAGAAAGTCAACAAGTACGCAGGCGGTAAGGGCGGCAAGAAGTATGCTGACTATGCAGCTGGAGCAGGCAAAACCGATGTGGAGGCGTTCTTGGGCGCCATGAACGCCGTGAAGGACTCTGAGAGCGCTTTTCTGGACAAGCTCGATCAGGACACCTGCTACACCGACGGCGATGCCGCCAGCATGCTCAAGGGCTACATGACCGCCGGGCAGATCGGCGCGGGCGCCGGGCAGACCGTGGTGGTGGTCACCAGGACCAGCCAGGGCTTCGGCGTTGAGACCTACCCTGACCTGGGGTACGGGAAGTAATGCTCCCCACGATTTCCATCGGAACGATACATCTCTCCACCTATTGGACGGCCATGGCACTGGGAGCAGCGTCCATGGCCGTCCTTATGTTATACCGCCGGGGGCGCTTCGGCCTTACGCCGGTCGGAGCCCTGCTGTTCGCCCTGGTCCTGCTGGTGTGCGGCCTTACCGGCACCAAGCTGCTCTACCTGGCGGAGAACTGGCGGGAGACCCTGGAGCACGGCGTCTCCCTGGGGGGGCAGTCCTTTTTTGGGGCGGTGCTGCTGGTGCCCCTGCTCATGCCTTTGGCGGGCCGGGCCTTTCGCCTCTCCCACCGCTCCGCACTGGACGCCTGCGCCCCCTGCGTCTCAGCCATTCTGGCCTTTACCCGCTTTGGCTGCTTCCTGAATGGCTGCTGCGGCGGGATCGCCGCCTCCCTGGGCTCCCTCTCCTTCCGCTGGCCCACCCAGCTGATGGAGAGCCTGTGGGATATGTGCATCGTTCTGTTTCTGCTGGACCGGGAGGAACGCGGTATTTCCTCCGGCTCCCTCTATCCCCTGTTTCTCCTCCTCTATTGCCCCGCCCGGTTTCTCCTGGAGTTCCTGCGGGACACGCCTAAGGACTGGCTCCGTCTGTCCCACGGGCAGTGGTTCGCCGCAGTCAGTGCAGTCGTTGGCGGTTTGGCCCTGTACTCTCTCCGGAAAGGAGTGCGCGCCGAATGACCCTTCCCCTGTATCTGGATGCGGTTCAATTTGCCTGCTGGTGCTGTGTCTACCTGTACGCCATCCGGAACGGCTTCCGGTATAGGACCTGGTGCATCCCCGCGGTCTCTATCTGCATCAACTTCTCCTGGGAGCTCTGGTCGGTGGTCCTGCGGCTTCGAAGCGGCAGTGTCAACTACGGTCTCTGGGTCTCCGCCGTCTGGCTCCTGCTGGATGTGGGGGTCGCCGCCACCCTGATCTGTCATTACCGCCGCATCCCGTACAGACAGACAGACAGACAGACAGACAGACAGACAGCTTCCAATTGTTGGGCTTTTCATTTCGGTGCTGGCGGGCGGCGCCCTGCTGCGGTTTGAATCTGCCCTTGCACCTGCGGCCTTTCTGGACAATGCCCTGATGTCCGCCCTCTTTTTGCGCCGGTCCTATCTGTCCGCCTCCCCCGCCAGGCGCTCCCGCTTCTTGGGCATCTGCAAGCTGCTGGGCACCCTGTGCGCCACCGTAGTGGAGGGCGTACTCTATTGGCGGTCTCTTCTTCTCTGGGCAGGCGGCATCTGCTTGTTACTGGATGTTTTCTATCTCTTTGTTGTAAAGGATTTTGAATGCTATGCAGACACATAAACACTTTTCAATAAAGAAATACTTTTTCCCAATCGCAGCGATTTGGTCTGCGCTGTGTATCGTCTTGGCATTAGTCGTCTCCGCTGATACCTCTGGTACTCTCACACTCGCTGACGGAAGCATCGGATTATCCTTTTCAGGTGATGCCAATAATGCCTGGACTGCCTCAAGCACTACGATTACAGGTTCGGTCACAAGCATCAAAGACGGCATGTGTACTACTAGTTACAAATCCACGCTCACCATCGCTAATAACAAGACAACTGCCGCTACTCTCTCTTTTTCGTATACAGTCACCTTGAGCAGTGGAAACATCAAGGTTGACGGCACTGCTGTGACCGCCGGAAGCAATTTCAGCAAGGAACTGGCCGTTGGAGCATCGGTTACCGTCTACATCGAATCAGGCAGCACTTCCTCCGCTACTAAGATCGTTTTAAGCGATGTAAAGTTGGTTGCAAGTAATACTGCAACCACGACTTTTCAGCCTGCAGAAAATGGCAGTTACACGGTAGATGGGGAAATTGTTTCAGAGGTACGTTCAATCACTAAGGATTCCACCATTGCCTACGAATTGGTGGCTACGCCGGCAAGCAACTATAAGTTTATCGGCTGGTACGATGTTACTAACGGCAAATGGTTGTCCACGAAACCTTCGGACAGCCTGAATGTCGAAGCCGATTGTATCATTACAGCCAAATTTGCAGATGTATCGACAGCAATCTTTGAAACTGGCGCTCAAGTATTTGACGACCTCAGCCAAGCAGTTGGCTACGCTGTTTCAAACAGCACAGGACAAGTTACTCTGATCAGTAGTGGTGTAATATCCGGAAGCTACACTATACCGTCAGGTATTACGCTCCTTATTCCCTTTGATGGTGCGTATACGTTGTATACTACTTCCCCTGGTTATGTAGTTGACGGCAAAGTCAGTTCTCAATCCGCCTATAAGACACTGACCTTGCAAAGTGGTAGTTCCATCGTTGTAGACGGAGCAATCTCCATAGGCGGCAAACATGTCGCCAGCAGTGCAGGAGTCTGCTGCGCCCCTACCGGAGCGTATGGCCTAATCAAAATGCAGGAAAATAGCACAATTATTTTGAATGGCGGTTCAAATCTGTATGCATGGGGCTATATCAATGGAAGCGGCTCAGTTATTGCCAACAGTGGTGCCACTGTGTATGAATATTTTCAAGTTACTGATTGGCGTGGTGGTAGTGCAACTTTTAGCATTCTGGGTAATTCCCAAAAGGTTTTTCCCTTTTCTCAGTACTATATTCAAAATATCGAGGTTCCTTTGACCCTGTATTATGGGGCGAAGGAAATTACCCATTTTTCAGTAACTGCTTCCAGCGCTACTAATAGCATTGAGATTCCTTTTATAGGAACAAACAGTTTATTCTCGATGAACTCGGCGGACAGTTCCTTCACAAAACGGTATATTCCTGAGAGTGACAGAATTGAGTATACAACAACCGGAAATGTTCAAACCAATGCCATTTCACTCAAAATTTCTATCTACACTCTGAATTCGAAAGACTATGTACTTCCCGTCAGCAACAACATCACCTTGAATATCCTATCCGGGACTGTGACTGTTAACAAGGATATTGGTCTACTGCCCGGTCTTATGGTAAATATTGAAGAGGGAGCGACTCTGAAAGTTTCCAGTGGTGCATCTGCATATGTTTACGATGACGCAGAGTGGAGTACGTCATATGTCTGGACAAGCAAGGCCCCTGGCATTGTTTCTGTTCCATATTCCCCTTCCGGCAAAGGAAGCCGCACTATCTCGGATGCCAAAATCGACGTAAACGGCACATTGGCTGTGGAAGGTTCCCTGTATACCACCAAGACCGGCGCTGACATTTGCTCCTCTAAGGGAACCGGCATATATATTCAGGGCAACGCCCCCGGCGGCGCTACTGTGACGTATCAATATGACCAGAAAAACAAAAAATACCCAGAAATCTCTATTACCCCCGCCCAGCTGCACAACGCCAACGGCAGTTACACAACCACATCGGACAAGTCTGCTGGCACAACCATCTACTACTTCGCTGGCCGCTGGGGCGGCGTCACGGTGGCCTTTGACGCCAACGGCGGCAGCGGCGCCATGGCAAGCCAAGCCTATGACGGCTCCCCCAGCATGACAGACACCACCCTGCCCGACTCCACCTTCGCCCCGCCGGACAGCCACGTCTTTGCGGGCTGGAACACGGCGAAGGACGGCAGCGGCACCTCCTGCAAGGCGGGGGACGAGGTGGCCAAGGCTCTGGCCGACGCCATTGCGGCCCTGGGCAGCGACAACACCATCACCCTCTACGCCCAGTGGGAAGAGGTCAGCACCGGCTCGGTCACCATCTCCTGGGGCGCGCTCCACTACGAGTACACCCCGGCCAGCTACCAATGGAACCCCGAGGAGGGGAAGCTGCGGTACGAGAAGGTGACAGACTCTTACTGGACGGCTAAAGACGATGGACAGACCCACGACCTGGAGACCCCCGGGTACATTCAGGTGGCCAGCGAGGGGATCGCGGTGAGGGCCGCGCTCAGCTTCACGAAGGCAGCCGATCTCACCTGGCCGGTCATGAAGTTCTATCTGGACCAGAACGGCACGCTTGAGACCTCCGCACGGACCGAGTTCTCCGTTGAGGCGGATACCTCCGTCCTGATCAAGGCCAGGCTCACCGGCGATCCCGACAGCGGCGGCAGCCTGAGCGCAGCCACGGTGGGCTCCATCACCATCACCCTGAGCAGGCAGGAGTAGCGCGGCAGGGGCGGGCTGCTTGGCAACAATCCCCCCTGTCGGCAAAGACCGCCGACTGTCCCCCCTTTACACAAGGGGGGTTACGGGAAGAGCCCTTAAGCTCCCTTGTGTAAAGGGAGCTGGCGCGAAGCGCCTGAGGGATTGTTGCCGGACCGAAAAACAAACTAGACAATCCCCCCAGCCAGCGAAGGACGCGCTGGCGTCCCCCCTTTACACAAGGGGGGTTACGGAGGAAGCCCTTAAGCGTCCTTGTATAAGGGGCGCTTCTCTCAAGGCCCTTCGGCCGCTGCGCTATGTCTCGCTGCGGCTCGGCCGCTTCGCTGCCCTTTACACAAGGG
This sequence comes from uncultured Oscillospiraceae bacterium, assembly GCA_934659415.1. Taxonomy (GTDB): domain Bacteria; phylum Bacillota; class Clostridia; order Oscillospirales; family Oscillospiraceae; genus Enterenecus. The sequence continues at coordinate 639 of CAKUHW010000043.1, read as the reverse complement.
AGCTTGTGGGAAAAGCCCTCAGCCTCTCCGCGTATTCCCGCGCCCTACAGCCCTTAAAAAGTCCAACACCCGTCAGGCAAGGGCGGAGCCCTTGCCCAACGGGTGCGGTGCTGCAAAGTGTCAGATCAGGGTTTGCCTGCGGGCTGCGGCTGCTGCCGCCGGGCGCGAATGGTGTACGCCGCGACGATCTCGATGAATTCCGAGGCGGTGGGCTCCAGCTCCAACGGGTAACCGGCCATCCGGCGCAGCAGACCGGGGTTGACGGCCCAGGCGCGGGCGACCACGGTGCGGATATTCCGCTCTACCGCGGTCCATGTGCAGTGAAAGTGGCTGGCGGTCTCCATGTAGATCTCCTTCGTGATCGCCTCCAGACGGGTCTCGTCCTCAACCGCCAGGCTGATGGCATAGACCGTGTGTCTGTACCCCTTGTAGCATCCCGTGATGCCGAACGGACGCAAAACTTCTTTGACCTCTGTCATTGTGTATCATCCTCCGCGATGAATGGTTTGGTGGGAGAATAATACAACAGGCCACAATTAAAACGCATTTCATCGTCGTTCTTCGACGCTTTTCGACATTTATTTACCATTTCGTGGTGACGTTGCCAGGATTTCTTCCCTCAGAGTATCATACCAGACT
>CAKUHW010000042.1 GCA_934659415.1 uncultured Oscillospiraceae bacterium | reverse complement strand
GTACAGGAAGCAGAGGATACCGGCGATGAGAAAGGTGAGCTCGTAGGCCACATTGGCACTTGCCTCGTAGTTTTCGGTGAGCAGGGCGATCTTTTTCAGCACCAGGTTGTCGGAGAAAGTGCCGGCGGCGTCCAGCAGGCAGTAGGCGATGGGCAGGGCCAGGGCGAGCCAGCTTTTGGAGTATCGGTAATTGCCCGCCTGCTGCCGGGCGGCGCGCAGCTCGTCGTCCTCCCGCGCCTCCACAACGCCCAGTCCAATTACGCCAACGCACACCAGAGCAATGGCGATGAGCACCGGCACAGGATATTCTCCATCTCCGGTGAGAATGGCCAGCACGGCAACCAGAGCGCCGGAGGCATTGCAGATGGGGGAGGAGATGGACAGCTCGATATAGCGCAGGCCCAGGTAGCCCATGGCCATAGAGACGATGTACAGCAGGGAGACGGGCAGATAGGTGAGGAGGATGGTAAAATTGATCTCCACGCCGCTGACAAAGATCTCAAAGGCCGCGTGCAGGCCCATGACCACGCCTACCGCCATGACCATTTTCAGGTGATTGTAGCGGTCGCCGCCATCCCGGCAGCCGATTTTGGAAAACAGATCAGAGCCGCTCCAGCAGAGCAGGGCTGCGATTGCAAGAATAAACCACATAGTAATGCACAAGCTCCCTTTTCAAATCAAAGTGTAACGAGTCCGATGTCCGCCAGTTTCTGAACGGACAGGAGAATGCCGGTTTTCGCGTGATGCCAGGTGAGACCGCCCTGGAAATAGACGGCGTAGGGCGGGCGGATGGGGCCGTCTGCGGACAACTCGATAGAGCTGCCCTGGACAAAGGCACCGGCGGCCATGATCACGTCGGAATCGTAGCCGGGCATAGCCCAGGGCTCCGGAGTCACATAGCTGTCCACAGGGGCGGCGGCCTGGATTCCTTTGCAGAAAGCGACCATGGCCTCCGGGCTGCCCAGAGTGACGGCCTGAATGATGTCGTGCCGGTCCTCTCCGGCGGCAGGCACGCAGGAGAAACCGAGCTGTTCGTAGATGTTGGCGGCGAACACCGCGCCCTTCAGCGCTCCCGCGACCACAGTGGGCGCGAGAAACAGACCCTGATAAAAGGCGGGCAGCAGGCCCAGGTTTGCCCCGACCTCCTGACCGAGACCGGGTGCGGACAGCCGGTAGGCGCAGCGCTCCACGCACTCCGCAGTGCCGCAGATGTAGCCGCCGATGGGAGCCAGGCCGCCGCCCGGGTTTTTGATCAGCGACCCGACCACCATGTCTGCTCCCACATCGGAGGGTTCCAGCAACTCCACAAACTCGCCGTAGCAGTTGTCTACCATGACCTTTACATCGGGCTTTACGCTCTTACAGAAGGCGATGAGCTCACCGATCTGTGCCACGGAGAACGAGGGGCGCGTGGCATACCCCTTGGAGCGCTGAATCGTAATGAGCTTGGTGCGCGGATTGATCCTGGCGCGGATGGCGTCGTAATCAAAGCTTCCGTCTGCCTTCAGATCGGCCTGGGCGTAAGTGACCCCATATTCCTTCAGGGAGCACTTGCTCTCCCGGATGCCGATGACCTCCTCCAGCGTGTCGTAGGGGGCGCCGACGGGGGAGAGCAGTTCGTCCCCCGGCAGCAGATTGGCGGAGAGCGCCACGGTCAGCGCGTGAGTCCCGCAGGTGATCTGCGGGCGCACCAGCGCGGCCTCTGTGTGGAACACGTCGGCGTAGACCCGCTCCAGGGTATCCCGTCCGGTGTCATCGTAGCCGTACCCTGTAGTAGCGGCGAAGTGGGTGGCATTCACGCGGTTTTTCTGCATGGCGTACAGCACCTTCGCCTGGTTGTGTTCGGCGACGGCGTCAATGGCGTCGAACCGCTCCCGCAGGCCGGATAGTATCTGCTGCCCGTATTCACAGACCGCCGGAGAGATCCCCAGCCGGCTGTACATGGCTTTAAGCTCCATGATGTTTTTCCTCTTTTCCAAGTATCTCGTCGGCCAGATCGCTGAGCACCTCCGGCTTTGCGACCACAAGGCCGCTGCTGTCGTTGCCCAGAATAAGCAGCGTGTCCCCCGGGGAGATGCCGAAATAGCGTCTGGCATCCTGAGGAATGACGATCTGCCCACGGTCACCTACCTTGGCCGTTCCGAACACCCGGTTCCGGCCCTGGCCGAGGATATGCTTTCCGCCTGCCATGCGGACGCCTCCTTTTCATATAAATCATACAAATGTGAATTATAGCAGAGTATGGCCGGCAAAGCAAGCAAAATATGCCCGGCAGATACCGAAAAAGTATCTGCCGGGCATATCTGTTCTTGTGTGTTCGGGACAAGAGATCGGAACGCGCGCAGTCTGCGGCTCAATCCCAGTTGTCCTTATCCGGGAGATCGCCCCGGAGGCGTATCAGACGCTGGCGGACTATGTGCGGGCGAACATGACGGCGGAGGGCTTCGCGTCCGTCCTCAGGACCCGCTCAGATCTCTATAAAACCGGGGATGTGGACGCGCTCACCGAAGAGGCGGTGGCGGACGCGTTCGGGCGCATACTGGGGAATGAAAAGATCCTGCACCAGTTCGCGCGGGACAACCGGAGCACTGCGGAAAAGGTGCTGGATGCGCTGCGGGATATCGTGAACGCCATCAAGCGGGTGCTGAACGGACAGGCCGTGCACTTGACGAAAGAGCAGAGGGCCGCGTTCCGGGACCTCAAGGGGAAGTCCGAGGAGATGGTGCGCACCATGAGAACGGCGCTGGAAGAGGCGGGGGCAAACAAAAACGCCGCCCAGGAGGGCGGCGGAGTGAAGTTTTCGATCAAGAATACGTCTAAAATGACGCTGGCAGAACAACTCAAACAGTTCTACGATGGAAAGATGGCATCCAGCGACGCGTTCTACTTCGGGGAGACGCCGGGTTCATTGAAAGACACTGGCCTTGATACTTTGCCGCTGGCATTTACACAGTCTGACTTTGCAAAGACCACCAAGACTAAGCACAATGTCCCGCGCCGAGTGCTGAAAAATCTGAATACCGATCTGGAGACGGCGCTGTTTGCGTTTGTTGACGGAGACCGGGTTGGCGTTTTGACTGGGGATATTGATGGAGACGGGAAGCCGCTACTGATTGGGATCGAGCGAAATGTCAGTATGGGGCACGAAGCCGTGAACGCTATCCACAGCGTGTACGGATTGGATAACCCGGGCCCGTGGCTTCAAAATCAGTTCAAGGCCGGGAAGAAATTTGTTATTCTGAACGAAGAAAGAGCGAATGCTTTTCTCCAGTCCTACAGCGCATATTTGGCCACGGAGAGAGATAACATTCGCTCTACAGACAGGAGTATACCCCGGGACGGAGCGGAAGTCAAGCCTAAATTTTCTCTGAAAGAGGACAACCAAGGCCGGGAACTGACAGAAGCGCAGCGGGAGTACTTCCGGGACAGCAAGGTGGTGGATAGCGAGGGACGACTGCTGACGCTCTACCACGGGACAACAAAATACGGAGAAATTACAAAATTTCGAAAAGGGCGTTCTGGATGGCTTGGGCCGGGGATTTATCTTACAAGTAGAAAATCAGATGCACAGCATTACGCTGATGCCGATGGGCCTGGAAATGGAACTCTTTACGAAATGTACGCAAATTTAACCAATCCGCTTGTAGTCAAGCAAAGTAATCCAGTTCCGGAAATTCTTCTGGCCGCTTACGGCAGAGACAGTGTCTATAAAAGTCGAAGCGCAAAACAAAGCAACGACCCTAACATAATTACTTCTGCTGACATAAAAAAACTGCAAAGTAAAGGGTATGACGGGATCATGTGGGACTTTGGAGGAAGCACGGAGTGTTCTGTGTTCCGGCCCAACCAGATCAAGAACGTCACCAACCAGAACCCCACGGGAGCCCCGGACATCAGGTTTTCCAGGAGCGACCGGGAGCAATTGAAGGAATATGTGAAGAAGTACGGAGCTATCCCGAGAGGAGAGACGCCGTCCCGGGAGATCGTGCTGCCGAAGCGGACGGGAGACGGCAGGAAGCTTTCCCAGACGGTGCGCACGGTGCTGGAGGCCAGCGCCACGCCGGACGAGATGGTGCCCACCATTGAGAAGATGGCGGCGGCGGGAGAATTCTCCTTTGACAGCTATACGGACCGGCAGGCCATAGCGGACGCAGCGGGGAAGATCGAGCGGGTGGGCTGGTCCCAGGCGCTGACCGACTGGACGGATGGAATGCGCCGGGGCGAGGTATCCAAGGCCAACACGGCCATGGGCTGGGCGCTCTACAACAACGCGGCCAACAGCGGAGATGTGAAGACGGCCATCACGGTGCTGGAGCAGATGGTGGCGCACCAGCGCAGCGCGGCGCAGGCGCTGCAGGCCACCCGGATACTGAAAAAGATGTCCCCGGACGCGCAGCTTTATCAGGCGCAGCGGAGCGTGGAAAACCTGCAGGAGGAGCTCAACATTCCCGCTCTGCCATGGAGAGCAGTTCGTCGTGGCTCAGCTCCACGCTGCCGAAGCGGATAAAAATGCCGTCAGTGACAGCACTGTGCCACAGCTGCGGGTCGGATAGGGGGCAGAAGCGGAACTTGTCCAGATATGGCTTCATATCCAGAAGCAGGCGGCTGCCGGAGATGAAATCGACCCGCAGGATGTGATTCTCCAGCGGCGCCACAGCAGATATATATTTTCGGTCCAAGGGGATGCGCCTCCTTCCGCAGCGGCAAATATGCCGGGTGTTCCCGGTAAGCGGGGACTGCCGTACATCTGCTATCATACCGCGGATGCGTTCTGCTGCCTATTAACCTTTGGTTACCCGGACTGGTGCGTATCGCCGGGAAGGGTGCGGAAAACGCGTATGAACTTCGGCGCTTTTTCACGGAAATGGTCTTGCCAATGTGTCCGTGAACATGATACAATAGACCGCGAATGGAAGACATCCGTGAAAAGGAGCGAGTGCGAAATGGCACAGAAACCGCAATACTTTGTGGTGGAATCCACAGTGCTGCCCGAAGTATATCTGAAGGTCGCGCGGGCGAAGGAGCTTTTGGAGACCGGCGAAGAGCAGACTGTGAACGGGGCGGCCCAGAGGGCCGGAATCAGCCGCAGCGCATTTTACAAATACAAAGATGCCATCCGGCCATTCCGTGACCTCCTCCACGGGCGCATCGTGACCATCCAGGTCGTGCTGCGCAACGAACCGGGGGCGCTGTCCGGTGTGCTCAATCTGCTGGCCGACTGGGGCGGGAATGTGCTGACGATCAACCAGGGAATCCCCGGCGGCGGGACCGCGGTGGTGACCCTGGGGCTGGAGACCACGGAGGTGAGCGCTGACCTGGAACAGCTGCTGCGTACGCTGCGCGGAGCCGCCCATGTACTGCGCTGTGAGGTCCTTGCAGGGTGAGAGAGGAGAGGTGAACTGCTGTGAAGGTAGCGGTTTTGGGATACGGCACTGTGGGCTCCGGCGTGGTCCAGGTGCTTTTGGAGCATGAGCGCAGCATCCGGCGGAAAACGGAGGAGTCCGTTCAGGTCAAATATATCCTGAACAGGAAGCCGCTGCCTGCCGCTCTGGCGGATAGACTGGCTGATTTTTCCACGATCGAGTCGGACCCTGAGGTAGATGTGGTGGTGGAGACGATGGGCGGCACCGGAGCTGCGCTGGACTATACGCGCCGGGCCCTCGCCGCGGGGAAGCACGTGGTCACCTCCAACAAGGAGATGGTGGCGGCCTATGGGTATGAGATGAACCGCCTGGCGGCGGAACACGGCGTGTGCTATCTGTTTGAGGCCAGCGTGGGCGGGGGCATCCCCATTATCCGCCCTCTGTCCCAGTGCCTGGCGGCCAACAAGATTCTGGAGATCCGGGGCATTCTCAACGGGACCACCAATTACATCCTCACCAGAATGATTCGGGCGGGGCTCTCCTTTGGAGAGGCTCTGGCGGAGGCCCAGGAGAAGGGGTACGCGGAGCGGGATCCGTCGGCGGACGTGCTGGGGTTTGACGCCTGCCGGAAGATCTGCATCCTGGCGGACCTTGCGTTTGGAAGAAATGTCGATCCGGATCTGGTGCCCACGGAGGGCATCACCGGCGTTACCCTGGAGGATGTGGCGTATGCCGCTTCTGCGGGCAGACGGATAAAGCTTCTGGGCCGTGCCCTCCGCCGGGAGGACGGCAGGATATGCGTTCTGGTCGCGCCGCATCTGGTAGACGACGGCGACCCATTGGCCGGCGTTGAGGATGTGTTCAATGCCATCGCGGTACGCGGCGACGCCACCGGCGAGGTGATGTTCTACGGGCGCGGGGCAGGAAAGCTGCCGACTGCCTCCGCCGTCTGTGCGGACGTGCTGGATATAGCCGCCCATGGAGGCCGCAGAAGGGCCCTCAGCTGGGAGCGCCGGGATGCTCTGCCCGGCGGACGAGCTCTGCTGCCATTGGTATGTCAGGGCGCGGGAAGAGGAGCGTGTGCTGCTGTCCGCCCTGGAGGGAGCGCAGCTGCTGCAGGGCGGAGGTACGGCGGGGGTGAGCGCCTGCCTTACAGGCACTGCCCTCACCCGGCCTCAGCTGGACGCCGCGCTGGCCGGGCTGGAATGCCTGTCGGTGTTCCGGGTGCTGGATTGACGGCGCTGGCATCCGCCGGCCGGCATAGAATAACTTGAAATACCATCCGAAGGGATTGAACCATAATGGCATTGATCGTACAAAAATTCGGAGGCTCCTCCGTTGCGGATGCGGCGAAGCTGCGCAATGTGGCCCGTATCATCACGGACGCCTACCGCCGGGGGGACCAGGTGGTGGCGGTGCTTTCCGCCCAGGGCGACACCACAGACGATCTGCTCGAGAAGGCGGCGGAGATCAATCCGAAAGCGTCCAAACGGGAGCTGGATATGCTCCTGTCCACCGGGGAGCAGATCTCCTGCTCCCTGTGCGCCATGGCCATCGAGGCGATGGGCTGCCCGGTGGTGTCGCTGACGGGGTGGCAGGCGGGGTTCCGCACCGACTCCGGATTTGGCAACGCACGGATCAGCCGGGTGCGCACGGAGCGCCTGCGGGAGGAGCTTGACAAGAAGCGCATTGTGATCGTCACAGGCTTTCAGGGACTGACCAAGAGCGGGGACATCACGACGTTGGGGAGGGGCGGCTCAGACACCTCTGCGGTGGCCCTCGCCGCGGCGCTCAATGCGGACCTGTGCCAGATCTACACCGATGTGGACGGCGTGTACACGGCGGACCCCCGCCTGGTGCCTAATGCCCGCAAGCTGGAGGAGATCACCTATGACGAGATGCTGGAGCTGGCCACCCTGGGTGCTCAGGTGCTCCACAACCGCTCGGTGGAGATGGCAAAACGGTATGGAGTGCGTCTGGAGGTGCTCTCCAGCTTTTCAGGCAATCCCGGTACGAAAGTCAAGGAGGTAGTCAAGACCATGGAAAAGTCTCATATCAGAGGCGTTGCAAAGGATAAAAATATCGCGCGGCTGGCACTGGTCGGTCTGGAGGATACTCCGGGCATTGCGTTCCGCATCTTCTCGCTGCTGGCCCACAATCAGGTCAATGTCGACCTGATTCTCCAATCCATCGGCCGGGAGGAGAGCAAGGACATCAGCTTCACCGTGGCAAAGGGCGATATGGAGCTGGCCAGGCAGCTTCTGGAGGATAACCGGGACACGATCCGCTTCGATCACATCGATGTATCGGACAACATCGCGAAGGTGTCCATCGTGGGTGCGGGCATGATCAATAACCCCGGCGTGGCCGCGGCCATGTTTGAGGCGCTTTTCAATGCGGGAATCAACATTCATATGATCTCCACCAGCGAGATCAAGGTGTCCGTTCTCATCGACAGCGACGATGCGGACCGGGCTGTCCGGGTGATCCACGAGCGGTTTT
>CAKUHW010000041.1 GCA_934659415.1 uncultured Oscillospiraceae bacterium | reverse complement strand
GGATAGTCCTCCTCCCGCCAGGGAATGAGCGAGACGTTGGAGATATCCCCCTTATCGCCGGTGCGGGAATGACAAATCTCTTTCAGCCGCATTTCAAATCACCTCATAGTTCACTTGGATGTCCACATCCTCCGGCGCAATAAAGTAGGAGAACACGGAAATGATCTCAGAGATCTTCATGGTGGCGCCGCCGCCGCCGGTGGGGCCGTTGGTGTAGATGGAGTCTCCCTCGTTGGAGACCATCAGGGCGTTTTCCCTGTCGTCCGTGCGTACAGCGATATGCAGGCGGACCTCGCCGCAGTGGTCCCCGCCCAGCTGGGCGGCGATCCGGTTCCCATACAGAGAATTGTAACCCACGTAGTCCACTCTGCGCTCCGTGCTGACCACGCCCAGCCGGTCCAGCCGCTTCAGGAAGATCTCGGCCGCCAGCTCTGCCCGTTCCAGGGAATTCCGGCCGCCGTAGCTGATGGCCACATCGGTGATAAAGCTGTCCTTGTAGCAGACGTTCACCTTCAGGCTGGCCGGCATGCCGTGGCTGGTCGCTCCCCAGGCGGACACCCGGTCCGGTCCCGCCTGAGCAAAGCGCACCTGAGAGAAGTCCGCAATGCCCTCAGGCGTCAGGTAGGCGTGGGGATCATGGATCTCGTAGAGCATTTGCTCCTTGCAGGTGTCCACGCTCACCAGGCCGCCGCTGCCCTCCACCTTGGTGATCACAAAGTGGCCCGACTCGTCAAACTCCACCAGCGGGAAGCCCAGATTGTCCAGCCCCGTGACCTCCTTGTAGCCCGGGTCGGCATAATAGCCGCCGGTGACCTGCCCGCCGCACTCCAGCAGGTGCCCCGCCAGAATGCTCTGGCCGATCTCGTCCCGGTTCTTCTCCACAGTCCAGCCGTATTCATAGCGCAGCGGTGCCACGGTCAGGGTGGGGTCGGACACGCGGCCGGTGATGATCACATTGGCCCCGTTTTTCAGCGCCTCGATAATCCCGTCAGAGCCGATATAGGCATTGGCGGACACGATGCGCTCCGCATAATCCTTTACCTTGCCCTCAAATTCAAAAATATCGTCCTCATAGTGCTCTTCGATCCGATCCAGCACGTCATCGCCTGTCACGTAGGCAAATTTGATCCCGCGGATGCCCTGCTCCTGGGCGATGTTTTTGATCTTGTCGATGGCCCCCTTGGGGTTTACCGCGCCCATGTTGGAGATGATGGTCACCCCGTGCTCCACCGCGGGCTTCAGCACCTGGGACATCCGGTACTCCAACAGGCGGCTGTATCCCTTGGCCGGGTCGGCCAGCATCTCCTGCTTGGCCAGGCCGATGGTGCGTTCGGCCAGGCACTCAAAGAGAATGTAGTCCAGCTCTCCATGGCGGATGAGCTCAACGGCGGGGTCTATGCGGTCGCCCGCAAAACCGGCGCCCCCGCCGATGCGAACCTTTTTCATGAAATCAGTCCTTTCTGCAATTTGATCGGAACACGCCGCTTTCCACCCCCGGAGCTGCTGCAGCCACCCCGCAGATCCACGCTGCGCGTCCCGTTTCAGGCGTTTCATCCGCCTGCAAGCGCGCTCGCCTTTATGTCATTGCAAACGGCGTGCCAAAATAGATCTTTCAGATTTTTTCCTGTAAGCTCTTGCAGCCGCGCCGCTTTTATGCTACCATTTCCCCAAATCACCGTTTCATTTTTGGTCCGCGCGTACCAATTCAGAAACGTATGCGTTTCATTTTTGGTCCATTTCAGTCCGCATTGATCAAGGAGGATCGCCTATGAGCCTGCAGGCCCTGATCCGGCAGTATCCGGAACAATTCGCGCAGTACGCCGAAAAGGTGCTGGACAGCTACTTCGGCAACATTTTTGTCACCCTGCGCAACAAACGCATTCTCTACGTCAACGCCAAGCTGGCCGACTCCATCCACATGACCAAGGAGGAGGTCACCGGGATGACCCTGGACGAGCTGCGGGAGAAAAAGCTGTGGCTGCGCTCGGTATCCCAGGAGATGTACGGGGACAGGCGTTCTCCCTTCAACGCCTACAACGTCAGCAAATACGGCAACGAGCTGTTCACCCACATTGAGCCCATCTGTGATGAGAACGGCGAGGTCATCATGAGCGCCCAGTTCTCCATTCCAAAGCAGATGCTGTCGGAGTTCTCCGAATATGTCACCCAGGAGAAATCCAGCTTTCAGAACTACAAGCACATCTCAGACTATCTGGAGGCCAGCAAGGAGGCCTCGGAGATCATCGTCAGCAACAGCCCCGCCGCCCGCCTGGCCTTTGAGGACGCCCGCTATCTCAGCGCCATGGACTCCACCGTGCTCCTCTGCGGCGAGACCGGCACCGGCAAGGACGTGCTGGCCAACTACATCTACCACAACAGCAAGCGCGCCTCCCAGCCCTTCGTGCCGGTGAACTGCTCCGCCATTCCGGCGGAGCTGGTGGAATCGGAGTTCTTCGGGTACGAGAAGGGGGCCTTCACCGGGGCCCGCAGCTCCGGCAAGCCCGGCCTGTTTGAGATGGCCAACCACGGCACCCTCTTCCTGGACGAGGTGGGCGAGCTGCCCCTGTCCATGCAGGCCAAGCTGCTGCGGGTGCTGGAGTCCGGCGAGGTGATGCGGGTGGGCGGCACAAAGCTCATCCGGACCGACGTGCGGCTCATCGCCGCCACCAACCGGGACCTGCGGCGGATGGTGGCGGAGGGGCGCTTCCGGGAGGACCTCTACTACCGGCTGAACGTGATGCCCCTGCACCTGCCGCCCCTGCGGGAGCGCCGGGAGGACATTCTGCCCCTTGCCGAGCAGTTTCTCGGCAAGTACAACCGGAAGTACGGCCTCAGCCGCACCCTCAGCGAGGAGATGCGCCAGGGACTGCAGGCCTACAGCTGGCCGGGAAACATCCGGGAGCTGCGCAACATCATCGAGCGCTACGCCATCTCCGGACGCATGGCTATCCAGAGCGCCGCCGCAGATCCTTCCGCCGCCCCGGCTCCGGGCGGGCTGGACCTGTCCCTGGACGATGAAACTCCGCTCCATGAGGCCTGTGCCCTGTTTGAACAGGCCTATATCAGGCGGGCCATGGCCGCCTGCGGCGGGTCCATGTCCAAAACGGCACAACGTCTGGGAATTCATCGTTCGCTGCTCTACAAAAAGCTTCAGAAGATGGACCTCCAGGAACCGTGATATGCAAACGGCCCGCCGGAGAGCGTTCGCTCTCCGGCGGGCTTCAGTCTGTCCAAAACCGGCGGCTCCCGGTCACTCCTCCGGCAGCTCCCGGGCAGTCTCCAGGCACTCCGGCCCGTTCTCTTCCTCCGGCGGCAGCTTTTTGAGCTTCAGCCCCGCGCTGATACCCATGACAAAGGAGACAATGGCCCAGATATGGTAAGCGTAGTCCACCAGGCTGTCCAGCTGGATCCCCTGGAGCAGAAACAACAGCACGGTGTCGATCGCAAAGGCGGCCAGACCGAAGATCAGCCTGCCGGGCTCTTTCCGACACAGGCTGACCTCTGAAACCGATCTTCTTTTCCATTTTTCTCTCTCCTTTTCCTGATACAGAACGGCCGTTTACGGTGCCCTTTGTATCACCCCGCAGGTGCAAGGGGCGTCCCGTCCGTTTCAAACAGGAACTCATAGGCAGTCTCGTACCCATCCGGAAAGGTCTCCTCCCAGCAGGCTCTCCCCGCTGCGGATACCGAGACAAAGCAATGGCGCAGCAGCGCCCCCAGCAGCATTCCCTTGCCGCGCAGGTGCTCCCCCCGGAGGCCCTCCCCGTCCCAGAACATCGTCTCAAGCACGGTGGCACGGTCCTCTGTGGGAAAGGTCTTTGAATATCCCCGGACGAACCAGGCGTTGGCCTCGTCCCCACGCTCCAGGGTGTAGCGCGGGTCGGAATAGGTGCCGCCGTACGCGTCGTGATAGGTCAGCGCATAGGAGAACCAGTCCGGATTTCCCGTGTCCCATATGGTCTCCAGCAGCAGACCCTCTCCGTTCAGAAGCTCCTCCATGTAGCCGTCCAGCACATGACTGAGTTCGTGAGCCAGGTGAGAGCGTATTTCCTCCCCCTGGCCGATATCCAGCACGATGGTGCGGCCGCTCTCCGAGGTATAGGTGATGGCGGCGGCATTGGTGATCCCGCTGTACTCCGTGCGGTACAATGTCCCGGCCAGAAAGATGCGCACCCGGCCCGGCCAGCGGGAGCGGAGCTCGCCGATCATGCCCTCCGGCAGACGCCCCAGGACCTCATCCACGATCTGGAGCGTCCGGTAGATCAGCAGCGGCTGATCTGAAAAGCGGGCCACGTAGTCCGTTGCGTCAAAGTCATTCCCGCTGCCGCCGCAGTACAGCTCCACGCCGTACCGGCGCTCCAGGCCGGTCTCCATCTCATCGAGCACGCCTTCCAGTCCATCCGGAAAGAACTCCGCGGTCCCGCTCTTCTCTCCGCCGAGAAAGTCCCAGATATAGAGATTCTGGCGCGCGCCCGTCTCCTCCCACAGCGCCACCACCGCATAACCGGCATCAGACACCGCCCCGCCGTTGACATAGCTGTTCCGGGGCATAGCCGCCCGATACCAGCTCCCGTCCGCACAGTTCATGGCCAGCACCGTTCCCGTGTTCGCCAGCAGCCAGCCCGCGCAGTAGCTCATAGGGTAAAAGCCGTACTCCTCTACAGCCGCCAGCAGGGTCCCGGTCCCGCCGAGGGCCTGCACCGACAGCAGCTCTCCGCCGGTGTCCATGCGCAGCGGCCCTATGCTGCTGCCCCCGTCCGGCCAGGTCCCTGTCACCGTCCCGGTCTGTGCATCCAGTGCCAGCAGCTCTGTCTGTCTGCCGTACCGCCAGAGGTAGATCGTATCCCCGCAGGTCCCGGTGGGCGTAAGCTGTCCCTCCTCCAGGGTAAGCTGCCTGCGGGAGCCGTCCGCCACAGCGACCAGCTGCACACCGCCCTCCGCCGTGCCCGCCAGCAAATATCTGCCGCTGCCGGAGAAATACAGCAGCCCGTCCCCGGAGATCGGCTCCTCGCTGTACCGCCAGTGGGGCGACAGGTCCGCACCCCGGTAGAGGGCCGCCTCCCGCCTGCTGTTATCCGCCCTCGTGGTCCAGAGGGTCCCATCCTCCAAAAAGCCGCAGAACACGATATCCTCCAGCTCCAGCCGCCCCACCTGCTCCCGCCGGAACAGGTCGTACACGGCGATGACCGTAGCGGCAGGCGCTTCATAGCGGCACCGGCGCACGGCCAGAAGGCCGTTCCACAGCCAGACGCCATCCGCGCCCTCCTCCGTCACAAGCCCCTCCAGCGGGTACAGTCCGTCTTCTCCGGGCCCGTACAGCGCGGAAAAGTCCATCGGAGCGGCCGCCGCCATCCGCTCCGGCTCGACCCCGGGCAGCGCAAGTCCCCGGGCAGGCCGCCCATTGGGAAATACCGCCTGCACTCCGCACAGCGCGCCGTCCAGGACGCTCCGGCTCACCGTGGCATGTGCAGGCTCCGCCCCGGCCGCCTGTGCACCGTTCCCCGCCGGAGCGAGAAACAGCGCCAGAGCGAGGACAATGCTCCAAATCCGTCTCATGAAAGCCCCTTTCCGCGAACCTCTGCCGCGCCGTTTTTTCAATCATAACAAATTCTTCCCATAAATGCAAGGGCACGCGCCGCAGCGCGTGCCCTTGCAGAAAAGAGGACCGATAAATTTTTTCCCGCAGTACAGAAGGTGGAGTCATGCCCAGTTGTCCTTCTCCTCCCGGTAGACCTGGGGCAGAATCGCCGCCAGATTGGTAAACTCCGCCGCATTGTGGCGCAGCAGGGCCAGCGGGCCGGCCGCGGGGACCGCCACACCGTCCGGAAAGCTCTTGACCGCCTTTCCGTCCACGATCTGCCAGCCGAACCAGAAACGGCTGCGCAGCTCGCTGCCGCCCTCCACCGGACGCAGGAAGTGGGTCATGACCACAGGCACGTCGGGCTGCACGCCCCGGCCATAGACCGTGCAGTTGGCGCAAACCAGGGCGGAGCAGTGTTCGGTATCCACCAGGCTCTCGTCGTAGCCCATCTCACCGGGCCGGTGGAAGCTGATCTTCAGCATGTCCACGCCGCCCAGGCCGATATCCTCCCAGACGTAGTGGACGCTGCCCCAGTGGCGCTCCCGCATGGACAGGGCCATATTCAGCGCCTTTTCCCGGTCCTGCAGCTGCACATCATAGTGATCCTCCGGATCCCAGATGGCGTAGCGCAGCCGGTCAATGGGATGCCAGGCAAACCACCAGTCGAACATCTCGCCGTTTACGCCGGGGAAAAAGGTCTTGTTCGCAATGAGCGCCGTGCCGTCCGGCATGGACCACCAGCCGAACTCGCCGGGCAGGTAGCCGGGCTTGAAAAGATCGTTCCGGTCATGGATATCCAGAGCGTCGTGCCAATCGCCCGGCTCCGGGTGAATCGCAGCCAGTTTTTCCGCCGGAACAGGCTCCAGCGGCTTCAGGTAGTATTTGAAGTAGCTCTTCGCGCGGTCTTGATTGTTGACGGGTACCATGGCGATTCCTCCTTTAAAGTCCGGAGCTGCTATGCTCCACTTATTGCAAGTATAGCATGCTGTCGGCCGAAATAAAAATGCTTTTCTGCAACACAGTATGCATAAAATGCATCTTGTATTTCCCCTGCGGCATGGTATACTGTAGCCGACAGTATTCTGAGGAGGCACCCCATGAATGGCTTTGACTGTACAGTCCTTCAGATGCGCATGTTTCTTGCCGCCGCGGACCGCGGCAGCTTTCAGGAGGCGGCTCAGGCCCTGTACGCAGAGCAGTCCACCTTCAGCCGGCGCATCTCCGCGCTGGAGGAGAGTCTCGGCTTCCCTCTGTTCGACCGCAGCGCACGCCCCGTCCGTCTCACCGCGGAGGGGACCCTTCTGGCCGGCGCCTGGCGGGATATCCTGGAGCGTCTGGATGAATCCTGCGCCCAGGCCAAGGCCCTGCGGCACAGCGGTTCCCCCAGGCTGAGCGTATGCACCGTGGATTCCGGGAACATTCAGGCCCAGGTGGCGGAGACCGCCCGCGCGCTCTCCGACCAGGTCCCGGAGCTGAGACTGTCCCTGATGTATGCCGGGCTGTCCCATTGGAAGGATCTGCTGCTGCTTGGAGAGATCGACGTCTACCTCACCGCCGAATTCGAGACCGCCGAGCTGGACCGGCGCTTTGTCAGTCAGAAGCTCCAGACCTTTCCCAAGCTCGCGTGCCTGCATACCGGCAATCCCCTGGCCGGACGCAGCTCCATTCCGGTGGAGGCTCTGCGGGACATGGAATTCCTCGACCTGGACGAGCGCAGCAGTCCGGAGCACCCCGCCTATGTGCGCGCCCTCTGCCGCCGCCACGGCTTTGAGCCGCGCTTTGCCCCTCCTGTCCCCAATCCGCACAGCGTACCCATGGCCCTGCGCCGGAAGGATCAGGTCTACATCTGCGACAGACTGTTTCGCGGATACAACACACCGCCCCTCACCTCCGTCCCGCTGGAGCAGGTCAGCAGCGGGCTGTACGCCGTGTACCTGGCCAAAAACCAGAACCCCTATATCCCGCAGTTTACCTCCTGCCTCCGGGCCCGGCTGGAGGAGGCCTCCCCGCAGACATAGGAGATCACGGGAAACCGCTGAAAAAAGACAATTTGCGGAAAGGCCGGGGACAGCTTCCCCGGCCCTTCCGCCGCTTTTATCCCGCCAGCTTTCCCCGCTCCAGAGAGATACGGTCCGCGATCATGGCAATAAATTCGCTGTTGGTCGGCTTTCCCTTCGTGGAGTTCACCGTGTATCCGAAGTAGCGCTGAAGGGTCTCCAGGTCTCCCCGGTCCCAGGCCACCTCGATGGCATGGCGGATCGCTCGCTCCACCCGGCTGGCCGTGGTGCTGAACTTCTTGGCCACGGCAGGGTAAAGCGCCTTGGTGACGGCGTTGATGATGTCCATGTCCTCCACCGCCAGGGTGATGGCCTCCC
>CAKUHW010000040.1 GCA_934659415.1 uncultured Oscillospiraceae bacterium | reverse complement strand
GGGGTGGAACGGCCGTCCTCAATGTAGCGGATCAGCTTCTGGCGCAGCCGCTCCGCCACTTCCGGGAAGCGCTCGTACAGATTGTACCGCTCGCCCACGTCTCCGGTCATGTTGTAGAGCTGGAAGCGGGGGAGCGCCTTCAGATCGGTCTTGTTCAGAGCGTCGGTGGGGCCGCCGGAGCCGGGGCAGAGCTCAAGCTTCCAGGGGCCCTCCCGCAGGGACAGAGAACCGTTGAGGGAGGACATGACGATATCCTCACGGACGGCCTTGTCCTCGCCCTGCCACAGGCAGAAATGGGAGACCGAGTCCTCGGCGGCATTGTCCGGAAGCTCCAGACCGAAGCACTCGGCCCAGGTGGCCATCACATCGGACAGGGACACCATCTGGTCGCTCTCAATGCCCTGAGGGATCACGCCGGGATACCTGACGATATAGGGGATGCGGTGTCCGCCCTCCCAGATATCGCCCTTGCAGCCGCGATAGATGTAGCTGGGGTTGTGCCCCTTGGCGATCAGGGAGTCGTAGTCCACGTTCGCGCCGCAGCCGTTGTCACTGGCGAAGATGAACATAGTGTTTTCCGCAAGACCCTTTTCCTCCAGCTTGGCCATCAGCTCACCCACCATGGCATCGGTCTGCAAAACAAAATCACCATAGGGACCGATGCCGGACTTGCCCTCGAATTCCTCGCTGGGCAGCAGGGGCACGTGGACGGCAGGAGTCGGATAGTAGAGGAAGAACGGTTGGTCTGTTTCGGCGAACCTGTCAATCTGCTCCAATGCCTTCTTCTGGCAGGTCGGCACCACATCGCGCACATTGAAGCCGCTGACAGTGGGACCGGGCAGCCAGGTCTGATTATATGCGAAGTTGAACAGAACGTCGGGCTTGACACCGGAGACGGTGTCGGGAATGGCGGTGGCGCGGTCGTTTTCCAGGTAGACATAGGGCGGCTGACTCAGGGATGCCATCAGGCCGAAGAAATAGTCAAAGCCAAAGTCATTGGGGCCCATTTTGTAGGGCTTGGAGTAGTCCACATCGTAGGGACCGTCGCCGGTGTGGACCCACTGCATCCCCAGGTGCCACTTGCCGATGCAGGCGGTCTGGTAGCCCTGCGCTTTGAGCATAGAGGCCAGAGTCAGCCGGCCCTCCTCGATCATGTTGTCCTCGGACTTCACATACACCAGCTTTTTCAGACAGGAGCGCCAGTTGTAGCGCCCGGTCAGCAGGCCGTAGCGGGAAGGAGTGCACAGCGCGCTGGTGGCGTGGGCATCGGTAAATTTGACGCCCTCCGAGGCAAGCCGGTCAATGTGCTCGGTGTGGAGCTGGGAATGCTCATTATAGCAGGATACGTCGCCGATTCCAAGGTCATCAATGAACATCAGAACAATGTTAGGTTTGCGTTTCATGGGAAAATACCTCCAGGATCAAAGCAGTCCGATCAAATTCCAGTAGGGCACCATAACGGCCATCATGAATGCGGCGTTGGCCAGCGTGATAAGGCCCATGACCTTTACATACTGCTTCAGGCTGCACATGCCGTAGGAGAACATGAGCATGGGCATGGCGATCTCATAGGGGAGCACGGCGGTATTGGTGGCGCCCTGCATGAACATGTAAAATACGGGGGTGCTGGCCATGCCGAGGCTGTTGGTGATATTGGAGATGGCGGGCAGCAGCGTGTTGATCGAGGCCAGGGGAGTCAGGAAGAAGTTGGCGATGGTGGCGATGAGCCAGACGAAGAACAGCCGCAGGGTGGTGCCGACGCCGGAGAGCATGGGTTCAACGATGCTGGCCATGAAGCTGCTGGTGCCGACGGCGGAGAAGACAGCGCCGATACCCATGGTGGCGCCCATGAAGATGAACACGGACCACTTGACCGACCGCAGAGCTTCGCCGTTGCCGATGCGGATGAAGGGCAGGTAGCAGACCAGAGCGCCGATCATCAGAATCCAGGCGATATTCAGCTTGGTCTTGGACATGGTCAGAAGGCCGACCAGGACCAGCGCCAGAATGACGATCATCACATAGTCCTTGGCCTGCATCTTGCCCACCTTGTCCAGCTCGCCGTGCAGATACTTCTTGGATGCCTCCTTTGCCGCTGCCCTGGCCGCCTTGGCCTCCTTGCCGCGCTTGGTGACGGGCAGACACACGATGCAGATGGCGATGGTGATAAAGCCGAAGATGATCATGGGCCAGTTCTGGTAGAGATAGGAGCCATAGGTGATGGCGGGGGCGTCCGGGATGACGTTTTGCATGGCGGAGTAGCCCATGGCCTGCAGAGAACTGTAGAAGTAGCCGGTGGGTGCGTTGGCTGCCACGTAGGAGCTGATCATCAGCAGGGCGGCCTCGTTGCTGCCGGGCTCCAGCCCGAGGGCCACGCAGAGAGCATAGGCGATCACGATCATGGGGGCGGCCACATTGGCGCCGCCGATGACCGCGCCCAGGGCAATGCCCACAATGGACATGGCGATGACGATGGCGCGATAGCTGCCGCCCAGCTTCAGCATGCAGCCGTAGCAGGCCTTTTTCAGCACACGGGTCTGGTCCATGCAGCCCACCAGCAGCATGGCCGAGGCAGACGCCCACACGTTCGGATTGGTAAAGCCGGACAGCACGGTGTTGGCGTTTGCCAGATTGGTGATGATGTACAGGGTCAGCAGCATCAGGCCGAGCACCACGTTCGGCAGGATCTCAAAGGCGAAGCCGGACATGATGGCGGCGGTCAGGGCGATGCTCAGGCGAATCTGCGCGGTGAACAGCTCCGATGTCGGGATCAGCATAACAATGGCAAAGAGAACGATCGCGACGATCCAGCCGATCATCTCTTTTCTGCTTATCCTGGCATCTTTCAGGGTCAAGTTGCTCATAGGGTTCCTCCTCTTTCTTCACAAGATGGCCGGCCTGTGTGCCGGCTGCCAGGTAACTGTAGCAGGAAATGTCGGCTTTCAATGTATTTCAGAATACAGTATATCGCCGTTTCGGACAAATTTACAGTCTATATTCCGAAAAATATGTATACTTTTTTCGCTGGCTGTGCTACGATAACGCCATCACAAACAGGAGGGTGTTTGCAATGCTGACAAAGGAACTGCTGAAAAACACAGACCTGGGGAAACACCTCTCGCAGGACTGTCTGGACGCGGTTTTCCCGATTTTGGTGCGAAACTCCTTTTCCAAAACGTTTGAATCCGGGGAGATCATCCGGCGCCGGGGAGACCCGGCGGAACATCTTATGGTGGTAAAGGACGGACTCATGAAGTCCTTTGACTATACCAAGCGGGGAGAGCAGATTTTCTTCTATTACTTCTCCCGCAACCAGATGGCCGGGCTTATCAGCTGCATCAACAATACGCTCTCTCAGGCGGACGATGTGGCGGAGCAGAGGACTACGATCGTCTACATTGCCCGGGAGGATTACCTGCGGGCCTGCCAGCTGATTCCGGAGTTTCAGGGGGAGGTGCTGCGCCTTGTGTGCAGAAATGCGGACAGGCAGATCGAGATCTCCATCCTGTCCCGCTGCAAATATGCTAGAGACCGGCTATGCCTCTGGCTGTTCCACCAGTACACAAATACCAGGAGCATCAACATCCCCATTGAGTTCACCATCGAGTCTCTTGCGAACTTTCTGGGCCTGACCCGTGCCTGCCTGTCCAAAGAGCTTCACGCGCTGGAGGCGGAGGGGATGATTCAGCTTGCGCGCAAGAAGATTCAGATCAGGGATCTGAATAAGCTGCGGCTGAGTATTTAAAATCTGCACCTTTGGGCAGGGGAGAGATCGTCATCATGAAATTTTTGAGTATTCTGGTCAAGCCAGCCTCCGGGCTGTGCAACATCAGCTGCGATTATTGCTTTTACAGAGAGCTGTCCGACGGACTGTGCAGCGAAAAGCACATGCGGCCGGAGGTGGCGGAGCGGCTGATCGAACAGGTGCTGGCCGCGGGGGCGGAGGAGATTCTGTTCGCCTTTCAGGGCGGGGAGCCGCTGCTGGCCGGCCACGCCTTTTTTGAGCGGTTCATTGCGGTTGTGGAAGCGCGCCGCGGCCGGACCCGGGTCTCCTACAGTGTGCAGACCAACGGAACGCTGCTGGACGACGAATATATCCGGCTGTTCAAAAAGTACGATTTTCTCGTGGGCATCTCACTGGACGGCCCGAAATATATTCATGACGCACACCGGCTGACGCCGGACGGCAGGGGGACCTTTCAGCCGGTGCTGGAAAATGCAAAGCGGCTGCAGGCGGCTGGGGTGCAGGTCAATATTCTGTCTGTGGTGACAAATGACGCGGCAGACAGGGCGGAGAAGCTCTATCGCTTTTTCAAAAAAAGCGGCTTTCATTATCTCCAGTTTTTGCCCTGTATGGATCCGGTCCATGCGGAGCAGGGCGGCGGGGCCGGGTCCCTCACCAATGCGGCGTATTATAAGTTCCTTTCTGAGCTGTTTGAGCTGTGGTACCGGGACCTGTGCGCCGGGGAGTACGTCAGCATCCGCCACTTTGACAACTGGATACGCCTGCTCCAGCACAGGCCGGTGGACACCTGTTCTCTTTCGGGGCGCTGCGGCAGCTATTTTGTGATAGAGGCAAACGGAGATGTGTACCCCTGCGACTTTTACGTCGGAGAAGGGTATCTGCTTGGAAATATCTGTACAGATACGCTTTCTGTGCTGCTCAGGCGGCTGGCTCAAAGCGGCTTTCTGACGGAGGCGGCCGCACGCCGCAGCGGGCAGTGCAGGGAGTGCGGCAATGAGGACCTGTGCCATGGAGGCTGCAAGCGCGACTGGGTCATGGGAGAGGATGGCGGCCGTACACGCTACTGCGGGGCGCTGGACCGCTTTTTTACCGAGAACCGGGGGCGTATGCTGCAGGTCGCAGAGGCTCTGGCCTGACAGAGAGAGGGGGAACGGCCATGACTATTACGCAGATTCGATATTTTATTGAGGCGGCAGACTGCCAGAGCTTTTCTGAGGCGGCCAAGCACCTGTACCTGACGCAGCCCACGCTGAACCGGCAGATCACGGCCATTGAGGCGGAACTCAATATGCAGCTGTTCCTGCGCGGGCCCAAGGGAGTCCGGCTGACGCCGGGCGGCCAGGTCCTGCGGGAGGAGCTGCGCAGGGTCATAGCGGATTTTGACCGCGGGGTGCAGAAGGCGGAGCAGGTCAGCAAGGGATACATCGGAAAGATCAAGCTGGGAATCGTCAGCGGGCTCAACGTGTCGGACCAGCTGCGTGAAATCATTGGCTGGTTCCGGTCAGAGCATCCGAATATTGAAATTCTGTTTCGGCAGTATGGCTTTCAGGAGCTGCTGGGCAGCCTGTACCGCAGGGAGATCGACGCATTGATCTCTTATGACTTCCATGTGGGAGAGCAGCCGGACATTGAATGTCAGCACTTTATGGACTTTCACGCGGCCTGGGCGGTCCCGGTGACAAATCCGCTTGCCCGGCGGGATTGGCTACGCTTTTCCGATATGCGGGATGAAACGCTTCTGATTGTCCGGGAAGAGGACTGTCCCAGCGGGGTCCAGGCTGTGATCGACCTGTGCGAGCGGTACGGTGGTTTTTACCCGAAATTTCACTTTGTAGAAAATATGGATACGGTGTATCTGTGGCTGAAGGCCAGCAATGAATGTTCGCTGCTCAATCTGGAAAATCACCTGACGGAATCGAGCTTGGTAAAATTTTTCCCCTGCTATGAGGATGAGACCGATACGACCATTCGCATCGGATGGCTGCGGGAGCAGGACAATGCTGCGCTGAGCCTGCTGCAGGACTACCTCCGGCAAAATTGACCGCGGAGGGTTGTGACCAAAGTGCACAGCCCTCCGCTTTTTAGGTGTTTTACACTGGGACGGCCATTTCGTATAATGAAAGCATAAAAACAAAGGAGGCCGCCAGACTATGACAAAGCGTGAACAGATCCTGCAAGTGTATCAGCATAAAAACACCGGTTATGTCCCGTGCTTCTTTACAGACTTTGATTTTTTGAAACCGAGGTACATCAACGAGCGCCCGGAGGGGACCGAGGGCGGAAAGGACTGGTTCGGCGTAGAGTGGGAATATGTCCCCGCGGTAATGGCTCCCATGGTGAAGCCGGGCACGCAGCAGCTGACCGACGTGACCAGATGGCGGGAGGAACTGGTGTTCCCGGACCTGGACGCTCTGGACTGGGAGCGGATTTCGGCGGAGGAGACCGCCGGTTGGGACCGGGAGAACAAGGCGTCCTTTTTGATGCTGATCAACGGAATTTTTGAGCGGACCCATGCCCTGATGGGCTTTGAGGACGCTCTGGCGGCCATGTATGAGGAGCCGGAGGCGTACGCGGAGCTGGTAAACGCGATCACGGATTACAAGGTGGATCTGATCGGGCGGATCGGGAAGTACTATAAACCAGACATTTTTGAGTTCCATGACGATTTTGGAGCAAATGACCGCATGCTCATGTCGGTGGATATGTGGCGGAAATTCTTTAAGGAGCCGCTCCGGCGTGTGATCGAGGCGACCCACGCCTGCGGCATGCTCTATGAGCACCACAGCTGCGGCTACATTGCGCCGATCTTTGCGGACCTGGTGGAGCTGGGAATCGATGCCATCGATCCGCTGCAGATCACAAATCCCATCCGGGAGCTGAAGGATACCTATCAGGATCGGGTGACCTTTGTGGGCGGCTATGATACCCAGAACGTATTTGACCGGCCCGGCGTGACTGAAGAGGAGATCCGCAGCGAGGTGCGCCGCACCATGGACCTGCTGGCGCCCGGCGGCAGCTTTATGGCCTTCCCGCTGACGGTGACCTTTGACTTTGTCCCAACGTTCATTGATGAACACTACAAGCATGCCTTTTCCTACGGAAACCGGTAGCGGAGAAAAGAGCGCAGGGGGGACTGAAATAGCTTTTGCACGTTTGGGCGGTGAACGGACTGCCGCATGGAGCGGGACCCGGGTGCATAGACTTTCCCGGGGGTGAGGTGCTTGACCGGACTGCTGGACTATGCGCCGGAACGGGGCAAGCTGAGACCGGAGCAGATCCGTATGGCGGGGATACCTCTGCTGGCAGCTACCCTGTACGAACTGCCGGAACTGTCCGGACGGCGGCTGGAGCGGCGGCTGGACAGGTTGGAGCGGACAATGCTGAATGCGGGGGCCGGCAGGGTGGTCACAGCGCCGGGGTTTCCCTATGCCGGCCGGTTAAAAAGACTGAAACCGTTGGACCCGACGGCCTTTCTCCAGGCACTGGCCGATGCCCTTGCGCTGGGATGGCTGGAGGTGCATGAGATCCCTCCCGAGCGGGCTCGGGTGACGCTGGCCGGCCCCCGCCTCTCCCCGGCGCTGCGGGAGTGCGGAGAACGGCTTTCCGGCCGCGTGCAGGCCCTGCAGATCGCTGTACCCGGGGAGGGGGAGCGGTTTGCCGGGATGCTGCGTTCCCGGTGGGGGATGCCGGTGGTTCCGCTGGGAGCGCAGACGGATCTGACGATTGCGTTCGGTCCCGATACCAGAGCGAATCTTCAGCTGACTGACCCGACCGGCCTGGGCGGCCTGTGTCTGAAAAGCCGGAGCCATGTGCTGCCGCCTGGGCTTGAGGTCCCATTCCTGACCCTGCTGTGGGAGCGGGGCGAATTGAAACGGGATGATCTTCTCTTGCTGAAAGGATGAAAAGGCCGGGCGCAGATATCTGTCTGCGCCCGGCCTTTCATTCGGCGGGAAAAGGAATCAGTTGCCGGCCAGCTGCTTGGCGATCTCCTCGGCAAAGTTCTCTTCCTTCTTCTCAATGCCCTCGCCCTTCTCATAGCGAACGGCATCACGGAAGGTGACGGTGCCACCCAGAGCCTTGGCGGCGGAGGCGATATACTGCTCCACAGACACGGAGCCGTCCTTCACGAAGGGCTGCTGCAGCAGGCAGTTCTCCTCGTAGAACTTGTTCAGCTTGCCCAGGACGATCTTCTCCTTGACAGCGACGGGCTTGGAAGCCATCTTGGGG
>CAKUHW010000039.1 GCA_934659415.1 uncultured Oscillospiraceae bacterium | reverse complement strand
GCTCTGGCCGGGCCGATGCCCGGCAGCGCGGTGAGCTCCTCCTCCGTGGCCCGGTTGATGTCCACCGCCTGCCTGCCGGCCTGATGGCCCGTGCCCGCAGCCGCAGAAGGGCCCGGCAGCGTCTCCAGGGGCGCGCCGCCCAGGGCGGTGCCGAGGGTCACCCCCGCCATAAGCAGCAGGGCCAGCGCCGCCGCGACCACGGAGAGGGCTGCGCCCCGTGCCTTGCCTTCCATATCCGCGCCCCCTTCCCTGCAGAATTTCCCGGCGGCGGACCGTTGCACCCGGCAGGGATTTCTGCTATACTGTTTCAGTATACCACAGAAAGCGGGGGATTCCTATGAAAAAATTCCGTGTCCCATCTCTTTTTCTGGCGCTGCTCCTGGCGCTGGCCCTCACCGCCCCGGCGGCCCTGGCCCTGGAAGACCCCGCGCCCCATGCCGGCGCGGCGGTGATCGTGGACGGGGACAGCGGCGAGGTGCTGTACGACTTCCACGCCCGGGAGAAGATGTACCCCGCCTCCGTCACCAAGATCATGACCTCCCTGGTGGTGCTGGACGCCGTGTCCGCCGGCGAGCTCTCTCTGGACACGCCGGTCACCGCCTCCGCCCAGGCGGTGCGCCTGCCGGAGGGGAGCTCCACGGCGGGGATCAAGGCCGGAGAGGTGCTCACGGTGGAGCAGCTGCTCTACTGCGACCTCATCCCCTCCGCCAACGAGGCGTGCAACATCCTGGCCGAGGCCGTGGCGGGCACCCAGGAGGCCTTTGTGGAGCGCATGAACCAAAAGGCCGCGGAGCTGGGCATGACCGGCACCCACTTTGCCAACCCCCACGGCCTGCACGACCCGGACCACTACACCACCGCCTACGACCTCTATCTGGCGGCCAGGGCGGCCATGGAGTATGAGCTGTTCCGCACCATCGTGTCCACCGCCGCCTACACCCTGCCCGCCACCAACCTGTCCGGGGAGCGGGTGCTGCACACCACCAACGCCCTCATCGGCAGCTGGTATGTGCTGGGCTATACGTACAGCCGGGCCATCGGCATCAAGACCGGCTACACCGAGGAGGCGGGCCGCTGCCTGGCCTCCGCCGCCGTGGACGATCAGGGCCGCACCTTCTACTGCATCCTGCTGGGCTCCGAATTCTCCTACGATGAGAACGGGAACTTCGTCCGCTGGTCCTTCTCCGAGTCCAAGCGGCTGCTGGAATGGGCTTCCCAGAACTTCCGGCATACCGTGCTGCTGAATGAGGACACCCCCGACGTCATCCGGGAGATCCCCGTGGACCTCTCGGAGACCGGCCATGTGCTGGTGCAGCCGGTGGGCTCCATCGAGCATATGATGCCCGTGGACTACGACCCGGACCGGGCCGAGCTGATCTTCGACCTGCCGGAGCGGGTAGAGGCCCCCGTGGAGGCCGGAGTCCGGCTGGGCAGCGTGTCCCTGGTGTACGACGGGGTGAACTACGGCTCTTTGGATCTGGTGACCAACGCCGCCGTGGAGCGCTCCGACTATCTCTACTACAAGCAGCAGATCGGCGTCTACTGGGCCAAGTGGTGGGTGAAGGCCGCCCTGGCCGCCTTCGTGGTGCTCATTCTGGTGGTCATCTTCCTCATCGTGCGCGGCAGAAAGCGCTCCCGCACCCGCCGGTACTCCTATTCCGGCAGCCGGGGCGGCGGGTACCGGGGCAAGCGGTGAAAAAAAGGGGGGCGCGAGACCGCGCCTCCCTTTTTCTGTCTGCATAAATACACAAACTTTCACGCGGGAAAGGGCTGAAAATATCTCTTTTACCGCCTGCGCCCGGGGAGAAAGGGGATTGTCAACCCCACGGGCAGCGTTTATAATAGGGGAAACGCCCAACGGCGCGAAAACAGAACAAGGAGGACTTCCTATGAAAAAGTTACTGCAGCTGCTGGAGAACGACTGTACTCTGACCACGGCACAGCTGGCATCCCTGGCCGGCATGAGCGAGGCAGAGGTGGCGGCAGCCGTGGCAGAATATGAGAAGGAGCGGGTCATCCTTGGGTACAAGGCCATTGTGGACTGGGACCGCACGGAGCGGGAGGCCGTCACCGCCCTGATCGAGGTGAAGGTGACCCCCCAGCGGGGCGAGGGCTTCGACCGCATCGCCGAGCGCATCTACCAGTATGACGAGGTGGAGTCCGTCTATCTCATGAGTGGCTCCTTCGACCTGACCGTGATCATCTCCGGGCGCTCCCTGAAGGAGGTCGCCCAGTTTGTAGGCGAGAAGCTGGCCCCTCTGGAGGACGTCACCGGCACCGCCACCCACTTTATCCTGAAAAAATACAAGGAGAAGCACCTGATCTTCCAGCGTCAGGAGCCCCAGGAAGAAAGGTTCGTGTTGGACTGATGGACTACGATAAGCTGATCTGCGGCCGCATCAAGGCCATCCCCCCCTCCGGCATCCGCAAATACTTCGACCTGCTGGACGGCATGGCCGACGGCATCTCCCTGGGGGTGGGCGAGCCCGACTTTCAGACCCCCTGGCACATCCGGGACGCGGGCATCTACTCTCTGGAGAAGGGCTTTACCAAATACACCCCCAACGCCGGCCTCAGCGACCTGCGCCGGGAGATCTCCCGGTACATGAAGCGCCGGTTCGACCTGGAGTACGCCCCCATCGGCCAGATTCTGGTCACCGTGGGCGGCAGCGAGGGGCTGGACCTGTGCTTCCGCTGCCTGCTGGAGGTGGGGGACGAGGTCATCATCCCCACTCCCTCCTTTGTGTGCTACGGCCCTCTCTCCTCCATGGCCTACGGCGTGCCCGTGCCGGTGGAGACCAGGGCCGAGAACGACTTCCGCCTCACCGCCGACGAGCTGCGCGCGGCCATCACCCCCCGCACAAAGCTGCTGGTGCTGCCCTATCCCAACAACCCCACCGGCGGCGTGATGGGCCGGGAGGATCTGGAGGCCCTGGCCCAGGTGCTGCGGGGCACGGACATCATGGTGATCTCCGACGAGATCTACGCCGAGCTCACCTATGGCGGGCGCCATGTATCCATGGCCAACCTCCCCGATATGTACGAGCGCACCATTGTAATCAACGGCTTTTCCAAGGCCTACTCCATGACCGGCTGGCGCATGGGCTATGTGTGCGGCCCCCGGGAGCTCATCGCCCCCATGACCAAGCTGCACCAGTACGGCATCATGTCCGCCCCCACCACCAGCCAGTACGCCGCCATTGAGGCCATGCGCTGCGGCGACCGGGATATCGAGGCCATGAAGCAGGAGTACGACGGCCGCCGCCGCTTCCTGGTAGACGGCTTCCGCAAGCTGGGGCTGGACTGCTTTGAGCCCCGGGGCGCCTTCTACACCTTCCCCTGCATCCGCTCCACCGGCCTGACCTCTGAGGAGTTTTGCGACCGGTTCCTGGCCGAGCAGCGGGTGGCGGTCATCCCCGGCTCCGCCTTCGGCCCCGGCGGCGAGGGCTATGTCCGGGCCTGCTACGCGGCCTCCATGCATAACCTGGACGAGGCGCTCAAGCGCCTGGCCGTCTTCCTGGAGCAGTTCAAATAGGAGATCGGCAGCCCCCGGAAAACATACCCCTCAATTCTCAATTTTCAATATAAGAAGGAGGCATTCCCATGTATATCACCTGTCTGGATATGGAGGGCGTTCTGGTCCCCGAGATCTGGATCGCCTTTGCCGAGGCCAGCGGCATTCCCGCTCTGCGCCGCACCACCCGGGACGAGCCGGATTACGACAAGCTGATGGCCTACCGGCTGGCCATCCTGAAGGAGCACGGTCTGGGCCTGAAGGAGATCCAGGCGGTGATTGCCGGGATCGACCCCCTGCCCGGCGCCCGGGAATTCCTGGACGAGCTGCGCGCCCAGACCCAGGTCATCATCCTCAGCGACACCTTTGAGCAGTTTGCCCAGCCCCTTATGGCCAAGCTGGGCTGGCCCACCATTTTCTGCAACACCCTGCAGGTGGCCCCCGGCGGGGAGATCACCGGCTATCAGATGCGCTGCGAGAGATCCAAGCTCACCACCGTAAAGGCCCTGCAGTCCATCGGCTACCAGACCATCGCCGCCGGGGACAGCTACAACGATCTGGGCATGATCCAGGCCAGCAAGGCGGGCTTCCTGTTCAAGAGCACGGACAAGATCAGGGCCGAGCACCCCGAGGTGCCCGCCTATGAGGAGTTTCCCCAGCTGCTGGCGGCCATCCGCGCCGCCATGGACTGAGGAGGGGCCGCCATGAACGCCTTTGACCGCCTCCCCTTCCGCCCGGCGGATATTCTGCTGCCCCGGGACTGCGACCTGTCCCTCTGGTCCGTGGTGGCCTGTGACCAGTACACCTCCCAGCCGGAGTACTGGCAGCGGGTGGCCGACCGGGTAGGCCGCGCCCCCTCCGCCCTGCGCCTCATCCTGCCGGAGAGCAGCCTGGAAGGCCCCAATGTGGAGACCGACATCATGGAGATCAACGCCGCCATGGCCTCCTACCTGCGGGAGGGCCGCTTCCGCACCCTCCCCGGGGCCATGATCTATGTGGAGCGCACCCTGGACAGCGGTAAGGTCCGCCGGGGTCTGGTGGGCATGGTGGATCTGGAGCAGTACGACTACGAGCCCGGCTCCGGCGCGGCGGTGCGCGCCACGGAGGGCACTGTGCTCTCCCGCATTCCGCCCCGGGTGGCAGTGCGCAAGAACGCCCCCATCGAGCTGCCCCATGTGATGCTCCTCACCGACGATCCCGGCCGCACGGTCATCGAGCCCCTCACCGGCCGGAAGGACGGACTGGAGCAGGTGTACGACTTCGACCTGATGGAACGGGGCGGGCACCTCTCCGGCTGGCTGCTGGACGGCGCTGCTCTGGATCAGGTGGCCGCCGCCCTGTCCGCCCTGGCGGACCCCGCCGCCTTCCATGCCCGCTACAGCGTCCAGGACGCCCCGGTGATGCTCTTCGCCGTGGGGGACGGCAACCACTCCCTGGCCACCGCCAAGGAGTGCTACGAGCGGCAGAAAAAACTGGTGCCCCAGGAGCAGTGGGCCTCTCTCCCCGCCCGGTTTGCCCTGTGCGAGCTGGTGAATCTCCACGACGACTCTCTGGAGTTCGAGCCCATCCACCGGGTGGTGTTCCGCACCCGGCCGGAGGAACTGCTGGATGCCCTGGTCCACGCCTGCCCCGGCGCTTACCGGGGCGCGGGGGAGGGCCATGTGCTCCACTATGTCTGGGCCGGCGGCGAGGGGGACATCACTGTACCCGCCCCCGCCGCCCAGCTGCCGGTGGCCACCCTGCAGAGCTTTCTGGACGACTGGCTGACCGCCCACCCCGGCCGGGTGGACTACATCCACGGGGAGGACGTGGCCCGGGAATTCGCCGCCAGAAGCGGCAACCTGGCCTTCCTGCTGCCGCCCATGGGCAAGCAGGCGCTGTTCCCCACGGTGATCCACGACGGGGTGCTCCCCCGCAAGACCTTCTCCATGGGCGAGGCCCACGACAAACGGTTTTACCTGGAGGCCAGAAGGATCCGGGAATGATCGCCCCCGAGGGAGGTGAACGCCCCTTGCGCGCAAAGGCATATGCAAAGCTGAACCTGACGCTGGATATTCTGGACAGGCGGCCGGACGGCTACCACGACCTGCGCATGATCATGCAGCGCATCGACCTGGCGGACGAGCTGACTCTCACGGCGGCGGAGGGCCCCGGCCGCATGGACACCAATCTGAGCTATCTGCCCGCGGACGGGCGCAATCTGGCCCAGCAGGCCGCGGCGGCCTTCCGCAGCGCCGCGGGTCTGGGCGGACCGGTGGACATCGCCATTGAAAAGCACATCCCCGTGTGCGCGGGCCTGGGCGGCGGCAGCGCCGACGCGGCTGCCGTCCTGCTGGCCATGAACGAGCTGACCGGCGCGGGGCTCTCCCCCGCCCAGCTGGCGGAGATCGGCGCGGCGGTGGGCTCCGATGTGCCCTTCTGCGTGCAGGGGGGCACCGCCCTGGCCGAGGGCCGGGGAGAGCGGCTCACCCCCCTGCCGCCGCTGCCCCCCTGCTGGATCACGGTGTGCAAGCCCCACTTCTCCATCTCCACCCCCCAGCTCTTCGCCCAGGCGGACAGCAGACGCATTACCTGCCGCCCGGACACCGGCGGGATGCTCCGCGCCCTGGAGGCCGGGGACCTCACCGGCGTGGCCCGGCGGGTCTACAACGTGTTCGAGGACGTGCTGGAGCCCCGCCGCCGGGGGGAGGTGGACGCCATTAAGGCCGTCCTGGTGGACTGCGGCGCCCTGGGGGCGTCCATGTCGGGCAGCGGCCCCACGGTGTTCGGCATCTTCGCCGGACAGGACTCCGCCGCGGCCGCCCTCCGGCGGCTTCGGGGGCAGTACCGGGACGTATTCCTCACCAGGCCCCTGTAGGCCGGCGGGCAGGGGCAGCGCCCTTGCCGCGGGCCGATGGGGACATCGGCCCCTGCCGGCAACGCAAACGCCCCTGTGCAAGGGGCAGCGAAGTATCTGAGTGCGTGATCGTTTGCAGTCTCCCATATGTATAAAAACAGGACGCACGGTCCAGAATGCAGTTTGACAGCTGCACGGACCGTGCGTCTTCTTATTTTTTGTGACAGGATGGTGCCTGCGATGCGTTTTTCTCTAATCTCCCTGATACATCCCCTCCGGCAGAGGCCCTCTCCCCGGCGGGAACAGCCTCAAAGCCCCCGTGATGGAGGGCGCCTGCGCCGCTGGGAGGCGGCCCTCCTGGCGGCCTTCGCCCTGTTCCTGCTGGCGGGAGCCTCCGCCCGGGCGGCAGAGGGGGCGCTGGCGGACAAGGTGCTCCGCCTGCATGTGATCGCCAACTCCGACAGCCCGGAGGACCAGGCGGTGAAGCTGCGGGTGCGGGACGCCGTGCTGGCCCGGGCAGAGGGACTGCTGGCCGGGGTATCCGACCGCGCCGGAGCGGAGGCGGTCCTGGCCCTCCACCTGGAGGAGCTGGCAGAGGCCGGCCAGGCGG
Source organism: uncultured Oscillospiraceae bacterium (assembly GCA_934659415.1). Lineage (GTDB taxonomy): Bacteria > Bacillota > Clostridia > Oscillospirales > Oscillospiraceae > Enterenecus. The sequence continues at coordinate 1,023 of CAKUHW010000039.1, read as the reverse complement.
TGCTGGTCCGGGAGGGACGGACGGAGGGGGTAACCGCCGCCCTGGAGGACGTCTGGTTCCCCACCCGGATCTATGAGGAGGGCTTCGCCCTGCCCGCCGGGAACTACCGGGCGCTGCGGGTGGTCATCGGCGCGGGACAGGGTCGCAACTGGTGGTGCGTGGTGTTCCCGCCCCTGTGCCTGGCCTCCGTGACGGAGGAGGCGGCCGCCGCGGGCCTTACCGACGGGCAGATCGCCCTCATCACCGGCCGGGACGGCGGGTATGTGCTGAAATTCAAGGTGCTGGAGTGGTGGGAGAGCCTGATGCACCGGCTGGAGGGGAAATAGCCGGGCGGATGTCCGCCGCCTGTCTTCGGCCGGCGGACATGGCAAGGGCTCTGCCCTTGCCCTACGAGGGCCGATGAGGACACCGGCCCGCCCCTGTTCCGCTCAGAGCAGCGCCTGGACCAGCAGCACCAGGGCCACCGCGGTCACGGAGAGGCTGGCCAGAAGCTCCAGGCCCAGGGCGGAGCGGCTGCGCCGGGGGCGGGGCGCCGCGGGATGCCGGGGCGCGGGGCGCTCCTCTTCCCACTGAGGCTCCTCCGGCAGCTCCTCCCGGTCCGCCTGCCAGGCGGCCAGGTCGATCACCTTGCCCCGCTGCTCCTTCCGGGCTGCGGCCCCGCCTGCGGCGCGCACGCAGACCAGCCGCCGGCCGCTCCCGCCGCTGACCTGCTCCACGGCCGCGCCCTCCACCAAGATCTCCCGGGCCGTCAGGGTATAGTATGTCGTCTCCATATGCGTGACCTCCTCTGTTGATGGACACAGTCTATCAGAAACAAAGTCCTATAATCCGGACTTTTGGCCTCTCTGCCCTCGAACTTTCGTTCCACATACGAAGACTATAATACATTCGTTCTAATTTGTCAAGGAGAAATTAGAATAATCGTTCTACTATTTCCCCAGGCCGTACAGCTGCGCCAGCCGGCGGAAGCGGGGCAGAGCCTGGCGCACCCGCTGGGTGGGCACGCAGTAGGCGATGCGCACA
>CAKUHW010000038.1 GCA_934659415.1 uncultured Oscillospiraceae bacterium | reverse complement strand
CCGCCGCGTCCAGCAGGGCGGCGTAGTCGGACAGGGGCAGACTCTCCGGGAAAAAGATGCAGCACTGGGGGGAGAGCGCGTCTCCCGCCAGCAGCAGGCGCAGCTCCGGGCAGAGCAGCCCGATGCAGCCCGGAGTGTGCCCCGGCAGGGGCACCACCTGGGCGGTGAGCCCGCCCAGATCGAAGACCTCCCCGCCGTCCAGAGGCACGATCCGGTCCAGACCGGTGAAGCTGGCCGTCATGTCCGTCAGGTCCCGGTGCAGAGTCTGCTCCAGGATACCGATCTCCTCCCGGCCCACCTCCAGCAGGGGCAGGTCGGCCCGGGCCATGTGCACCCGGTCGAACTGGAAGTTCCCTCCCATGTGGTCAAAATGGCAGTGGCTGTTGACCACCGCGGGAGTGCGGCCGCACAGCTCCTCCACATAGTGCCGCAGATCTCCCAGACCGGTCATGGTGTCGTACAGCAGGGCGCCGTGCCCGCCGGTGAGCAGGGTGCAGAAATTGCCCAGACCATCGCCGATCTGCCGCACTCCGGGCAGGATATCCGTGCAGGTGAACTCCAAGGGACTCGCCTCTCTTCCGGTTTTTTGTTCTCCCTCCGATTATAGCAGCTTTTTCGCCCTTTTCAACCGTCAAATGTCTGAAACCAAACGGACGGCGCACCTTTTTGAATTCCCGGTATCTTTTTCCCGGGAGTTCCTGTATAATAAAAGAAAATCAGAAGCGGCCCGGCGGAAGCGCCCCCACGCGCCTCCGGGCGGGCCCGGAAAGGAACGGGAGCATTGTATCGAGGAAAATTGCAGGAAAAATGGCAGGAGGCCCTGAAGGCGGTCCTGCCTATTGTGGCCATCGTGCTGCTGCTGTCCGTCACCCTGGCCCCCATGCCCGCCAGCATTCTGCTGGCCTTTCTGGCCGGGGCGCTGCTGCTGCTGGCGGGGATGATGTTCTTTACCCTGGGGGCGGAGCTGGCCATGGAGCCCATGGGCGAGCGGCTGGGCGCGCGCATCACCCGCACGAAGAAGCTGTGGATCATTCTGCCCCTGGGCTTTCTGCTGGGCTTTATGATCACCATCTCCGAGCCTGATCTGCAGGTACTGGCAAACCAGGTGCAGTCCATCCCCAACGCGGTGCTCATCCTGGCAGTGGCCGCCGGGGTGGGCCTGTTTCTGGTGGTGGCCCTGCTGCGTATGCTCTTCTCCATCCCCCTGCCGCCTCTGCTGGTGGGCTTTTACATCATTGTGTTCGTTCTGGCCGCCTTCGCTCCCCGGGAGTTTCTGGCGGTGGCCTTTGACTCCGGCGGCGTCACCACCGGGCCGATGACGGTGCCCTTCATCATGGCCTTCGGCGTGGGTATCTCCGCCATCCGAAGCGACCGCCATGCCGCCAACGACAGTTTCGGCCTGGTGGCGCTGTGCTCCATCGGGCCCATCCTGGCGGTGCTCATCCTCAGCCTGATCTACCGGCCGGACAGCGCGCAGTACGTCCCCGCCGCACTCCCGGTCATCGACCACTCCATCACCCTGGCCCGGCTTTTTGCCCAGGCCATTCCCAGCTACCTCAAGGAAATCGCCGTGGCTCTGGCCCCCATCGTGGTCTTCTTCGGCCTGTTCCAGGTGATCTGCCTCAGGCTGGACCGCCGGGCGCTGATTCGCATCGGCGTGGGCCTGCTGTACACCTATGTGGGTCTGGTGCTCTTCCTCACGGGGGTCAACGTGGGCTTCATGCCCGCGGGCTCCTACCTGGGAGAGGTGCTGGCATCTCTGCCCTATCGGTGGATCCTCATCCCCGTGGGTATGGTCATCGGCTACTTCATCGTTATGGCGGAGCCGGCGGTCTACGTCCTCATGCGGCAGGTGGAGGAGCTCACCGACGGGGCCATCTCCGGGGGCGCGCTGCTGAAGAGCCTGTCCATCGGTGTAGCCGTGTCCGTGGGGCTGGCCATGACCCGGGTGCTCACCGGCATCTCCATTCTCTGGCTGGTGGTCCCGGGATATGCCATCGCCCTGACTCTCTCCTTCTTCGTGCCCAAGATCTTCACCGCCGTGGCCTTCGACTCCGGCGGCGTGGCCTCCGGCCCCATGACGGCCACCTTCCTGCTGCCTCTGGCCACCGGGGCCTGCTCCGCGGTGGGGGGGAATATCATCACCGACGCCTTCGGCGTGGTGGCCATGGTGGCCATGACGCCGCTGATCACCATCCAGATCCTGGGCCTTGTGTATCGCTTCAAGGGGCGCAGCGCGCCGGAGGCCGCGGCTCCCGCAGCCGATCCCCTGGCCCATCTGGATAATTACGATATCATCCGGCTGTAAGGAGGGACGCTTGTGGAGCTGTATCTGATGTTCACCATTACCGACCGCGGCCGCCTGCCCCGGTTTATCGACCTGTACCAGACCAACCGGGCCCAGGTCAATCTGGTCACCCTGGGCCGGGGCACCGCCTCCGGCGAGATGCTGGATTATCTGGGGCTGGACAGCGCGGAAAAGGCGGTGTGCTTTTCCGTGCTCACCGCCCCGGTGTGGAGAGAGGTAAAACGGGCGCTGCAGCGGCAGCTGCGCATCGACGTGCCGGGTACGGGCATCGCCTTTACCGTGCCGCTGAGCAGCATCGGCGGAAAGCGGGAACTGGCCTTTCTGACCCAGGGACAGGACTTTGAGAAGGGAGAGGAATCCATCTTGAAAAATACAGAACATGAGCTGCTGGTCGTCATCTCCGAGCAGGGCTACAGCGAGACCGTCATGGACGCGGCCCGCCGCGCCGGGGCTGGGGGCGGCACGGTGATCCACGCCCGGGGCACCGGTATGAAGCAGGCGGAGAAATTTCTGGGGATCTCGCTGGCCTCGGAGAAAAATCTCATTTTCATTGTGGCCGACACCCGGCAGAAGGATGCCATCATGGCCTCCATCATGCGGGAGGCCGGGCTGGAGACCAAGGCCAAGGCCATTGTGTTCTCCCTGCCTGTGACCGACACCGCCGGGCTGCGGCTGCTGGAGGAGCGCTGGGAGGGCGAGGAGGAGAGCCCCGCTGCACCTTGACAAAAAGTGTGCCCCGCCTATAATGAAAGACGAAGCGGCGGCCACTCCGGCCGGCCGCGGAGAAAGCTTAAGGGAAAGACCGAGAGAAAGCTTAGGAGGGAAAGTATGAAAAAGCGACTTCTGACTGTGCTGCTCTGCCTGACCATGGCCCTCGCCCTGCTGGCGCCGTCGGCATCCGCCGCGGAGACCAGGCTGAAAAGCGTGGACCTGGTCATCGAACTGCTCAAGGCGGGCGACATTGCCTACACCGAGCAGGACGTGGTGGTAAAATCTATCAAGAGCGGCAGCCTGGACCTGCTGGGCTCCGGCATTGCCGATGTCCAGTATACCATCTGGGACGGCGATCTGGGCGAGAACGAGAATGGAGACTATGTATTTCTGCCCGGCACCACCTATCTGGTGACCATCAAACTCTCGTTTGACACCGCAAAGGGCTACTGCGCCAACTATGTCACGATGGATGACGGCTATGTGGTGACGGATGAGACCTTTTCCGCCACGGTGAACGGGGTAAAGGCCGCCGTCCGCTGGAGCGCCCCCTATTACACCACCCTTCAGGTCAGCCTGACCATTCCCGGCGACCGGCTGAGCGGGGAGGAGCAGACCCGGTTCGAGACCCAGCAGAGGGAGACCATGGCCAGGATCGCCGCAGCCCGCCGGGCCACCCCGGACCTGCTCACCCAGGCCCAGGCCGATGAACTGCAGCTGTCCAGGAAGGCCACCAACGTAGTGGTCATGGACGGCTCCGACAAGGGCCGCGGCTACACCCTGGGCTACCTGGAGGGGCTTGAGAACGTCGGTACCCTGATCATGGACGTGGACGACAGCGCGTACCTGAACTACTATGTGGCAGATGAGTTCACCACCACCATCAAGGACAGCCCCTTTCTGAAGGAGGTCTGGCTCAGTCCCAAGGTGGATGTCTACAAGTTCATCCGCCGGATGGACGAGTCCCTCACCCGCCCCATGGGCAACGGCCCGTGGTACTGGGTCGCCAGCAACCGCCCCTTCTACACCGCCCAGGCCACGCTCTTTGTTCCGGAGAGCGCCCTGCCTGTCCTGAAGGAGGCGCTGGTGGACGGAATCTATCACACGGTCTACACCGTCAAGACCTATTCCGGCGCCGATGTGTACGCCGCCCAGAAGAGGGGCGCGTCCGCGGCGAAGGAGTGGTGCACTCAGCACGTCTATACCGACCAGCTCATGAGCGCCGACCGGGCCTGCACCTACGAGACCTGCCGGCAGTCCCGGCAGTGGTACTACTCCTGCGAGTACTGCGGCAAGTGCGAATATAACCCCAACCACACCTTCAACCGGAACTACCACTCCCCCGATCCGGTGAAGCCCATCGGCCACGGCGACCTCTATGACAACGTGGCCAAGGAGGAGGCCTACATCGGCGTGAACGCCGCGGGGCTGCACGTCTACTGGCAGAGCTGCCAGGAGTGCGGCCTCTCCTACCGGTATCTCCAGACCCACCTGACCCAGGCGGACGCCGCCGGGTATGGCGGCACCCTGGAGCAGATGCAGGAGGATACGCTGAATACGCTGAAGATGCTGGAGACCCTGGCCCTGAACAGCACCGAGACCATGGCCGGGATGTTCGTCCAGCTGGAGAAAAACACCGCCAAGACCAGCACCTGGGCCCAGAGCGATGTGAACTGGGCCCTGAATGACAATCTGTTGGACACGGACCTGCTGGGCAGCGACTACACCAAGCCCATCACCCGGCTGCAGTTCTGCTCCGTGGCGGTGCGCCTGGCGGAGGAGCTGACGGGGAAGAGCATCACCCCCGCCCCTGCCTCCACCTTTACGGACACGGCCAACCTCTATGTACTCAAGGCCTATGCCGCTGGCATCACCACCGGCACCTCCTCCACCACCTTCTCCCCCACCGGCACTCTGAACCGACAGCAGATGGCGGCCTTCCTCTACCGCGCCCTGCGGTATGTGGAGCGAAACTCCGATTACGCCTACACCAGCTATACCTCCAAGCTGGCCTCCTATCAGGATAATGCCCGGGTGAAGAACTGGGCGAAGGAGGCCATGGCCTTCATGAATGCCCTGGATCTCATCAAGGGCACCTCCTCCACTACCCTCTCCCCCGAGGGCCCCTGCACCATCGAGCAGGCGGTGACCGTGGCGGAGCGCAGCGTCTACGCCCACCAGATCGGCTGGGCCCAGGTGACGGAGGAGGGAGCCGGTATGTCCTACAGTATCCTCCCCATCAGGTCGGGCACTCCCACCAACACCAACCTGAACGCCGGGGATATCGTCTGGGTCACCGGCCCCCGCCTGGGCGGCGGGATCACGGAGGACACCGCGGAGTTCAACCTGCTCACCACCCTCGTGCCGGTGAAAAATCCCTACACCGGCCAGACCCAGTATCTGCAGGCATGCTTCCTCCGGCCCATCCGGGGGTAAGACTTCTTTGACAGTCTCAGCGCCGCGCGGGGCCACCGGCCCTGCGCGGCGCTTGCTGCTTTTCCGGCAGGGCGGCGGTACGGCCGGGAGGAACGCCTTCCGACAGAAAAAGTCCGGAGATCCGCCGAAATTTTCTGCTTATCTTGAAAAAAGCCCCTGCCGTGTGTTATAGTGGTAGACAGGAATTCGAGCGGGCGGGGCGCAGGCGCGCCCGCCCGGAGAGACAGAACAGAGGAGGATCGCCCATGGCCCATAAATTACTGGAGCGCTACCCGTCGCTGAAGGACGGCTTTTTGTTTCTGGATGTCAAAGGGACCCTGCCGGCGCAGGTCTACCCGCTGATGGCGGAGGCGCCGGAGGACCCGAACAAGGCTCTCTGGTCCGTCTGGAACGATATCTGCCGGGACTACCCGAACGCCTCGGACGAGGACTTTTACTTTACCTGCCGGGGCGTGCCCTGTGAGGAGGACGCGGCGGACACCCTGTGGATGCGCACCGGGCTGGAGGCGAAAAACGGCGGGCGCATCTGGCTGTGCGCAAAGCTCAACCGGCGGCAGGACAAGACCCGCTGGTATGTGACGGGAGCCTCTGACTGCGATCCGTCCCTCCCCGGGGCGGAGGCGGCGGAGCCTGACGCAGACCGCCCTCTGCTGGAACGCTATCCCAGCTTCTTCGACCTGGTGCGTTTTGATGCCAGAAAGATCCCGGAGCGGCTGATCCCCATGACCGGGGACAGCACGCTGGACGCGAAGAAGGTCTGCAGCGCCATGGATCATCGCTATCAGGAGCTGGGGCTGGAGGTCTGCCGCTTTACCCAGAAGGGGAAGGAGTGCACCCCGGAGGAGGCGGACACCCTGATGTTCTCCACCGGCTATACGGACACCGCGGGCAAGGCGATCCGCCTGCAGTGCGAGCGCAACAAGAACGCAAAGCGTGAGCCCTGGTTTGGCAAATACTTCAACTCCGAGGACTGGGTGGACCGGGGTGAGATCGGGGACTTCCTGGACAAGGTCCAGGTGTACGACTCCCACCTGCTCAACGGCCTGTCCCGGCTGATGGGGGTGGAGCAGAACCGGCTGGGCTCTGCCGACGGGCTGCGGCTGAAAATGGCCAAGTACGTCTCCGCGCTGCCGCCGGAGCGCATCCGCTACCTGAACGGATTTCTGCACAGCAGCGAAGAGGCCGCCACCCATATGCTCGTGCCCACAGGCTTTTTCAGTCCGGACGGGCAGGAGATCGTGCTGCGCTGCAAGCGCAGCACGATCGGTTGGGGGAAGCCCTGGGTCTCCCGGCGGTTCTATCTGTCGGCGGACAATGACTTCGACGGCCGCGAGCCGGGGAACTGGCTGTTTGCCTGGGCCCGGTTCAAATCACCCATCTTTATGGATATCAGCGAGGAGCTGCGGCAGCTGAAGGACATGGCGGCGGAGGAGAACTGGTCCTTCCCCGGCCGGGACGACAGCTCCATTCTGCGCAACTATCTGGTGTACACCTTTGTACGCCTCTGGCGGGAGGGAAAGGTGCTGGAGAGCCGGAACGGGAAGTTTGCCGCCTTCAACACCGGACTTGTCAACTCCGCCTATGAGTACATCTATGCCCTGTTCGAGCTTTGGCCGGCGGAGAACGATGTACGTCAGTGGCAGTTTATGGGTTTCTGCATCCCCGGGGAGAACGCCAACGGCAAGACCATGGCAAGAAACTTCCCCCGCCTGCCCAACCCCGCCCGCTACTTTGCCGCCAACGAGCCTATTTACTACTGCTTCAACGATGACCTCCCGGTGGGCGCCCAGCTGCCGTGGTGCGATGCGGAGCATATCCTCACCGAGCGGACCTACCGCCTGCCCATGAGCTTCCTGCGCAGACATACCAGCGGCCAGCCCGCCATGGAGGCAAAGCTGGCGGAGATCGAGACCGTGCAGGCCCAGAAGGCCCAGAAGGACCGGAAGAACCTGAGCGAGCAGGATGTGGAAGAGCTGCGGGAGCTGTCCGCAAGGGAAAAGGCACTCTGGGACGCCCTCAGCCAGCTTATCCGCGACGACGGCGAGACCATGTACCGGATGACCGCGGATCTGGACAAGGCCGTGGAGACCGCCGTAAAGCGGGCGGCGTGGAACTACCGCACCGTCATCCCTTATTACAACCCCCGGGACGATATCCACAATCTCCTGCTGCCCATCTCCTTCAGCGGCGTTTCCACGCCGGACGTGGCCCTGGTGGTGGAGCCCAACTATGGAATCGGGGACGATGGCAGCAAGGCGGTGATCTCCTATACAGGCCATACCATTATCACCCTGGGCATGGCCTACAAGAACTCCCGCCTGGTCTGCCGGCCGGAGAGCGACTGGCTGAACATGGCCGCGGTGGACCACACCGCAGCCACCGAAGCGCTGGACGACGGCGAGGAGTTCGAAGCCGACGATGAGGAGTGAGGGCGAAAGCGCCCGGATTATTTCGCTGACCCGCCTGCCAGACACGGCAAGGGCAGAGCCCTTGCCCTACGGGTACGGCAGGGACCATGGACTTCCGCAGCCTCCCCGTTGAATTTTTCGTATACAAAGCCCCG
>CAKUHW010000037.1 GCA_934659415.1 uncultured Oscillospiraceae bacterium | reverse complement strand
TAGTCGGAGTCATAGGCGCCGCCGCTCTTGCCGAACACCTTCATGGTGATGATCTGGGCGTCGGGGGCCACGCCCTGGACGGAAACGGTATCCAGCGCGGAGACGAAGCCGCCGTTCCCGTCGGAGATGTAGCGGTTGGCCGCCGCGATACCGGCCACGTGGGAGCCATGCTCGCCCTGGCCGTCGTTATCGTGGGTGATGTCGTAGTCCTTATCCACATAGTTGTAGCCGAAGGGGACCTTGGCGTTCACGTACAGATCATCGGTGCCCACGCCATACTTGGCGATGTTCAGCTGCTCCAGCACCTTCGCGATGTCTTCGGCGGTGAGCAGGTCCACATCCTTGCCGGTCTGGCCGATGGCGTAGGCAAAGGCCGCGGGGTCAAAGCTCTGGTGGTCCAGATCCGTGCCGGTGTCGATAATGGCCACCTTGCTGCCCGCGCCGGTGTAGCCGTTGGCCCAGGCCTTGGTGGTGCCGATCATCTCGCCGGAGGTGGCCATGTCGGGATCGGCCTGGCTGACCTCGGCCACGTCGGGCTCGTAGCGGGTCTCGAGGATCACGTCCTCCACGCCCTTCACGGTCTTGATGGCCTCAATGTCGCCGTAGGCCACATTGGCGGAGATGATGTTGGCGGCCAGGGTCAGGTTCCACACCACGTCCAGCTGCTTGCCGCCCAGGGCTTCCTTGGAGATCTTCTGCTCCAGGGTCTCCTGCTTGGCCTGCAGACTGTCGCGGTAGGCGACCGCCTGGCGGTTGTGGGCAATGTCCGTGGTGGAGAAGCCCTTCTCCAGGGTGGACTTGCCGCTTACAATGATGGAAACACGGACGATATCCGTGTCCTGATACAGCGCAGTCTCGTTTTCTTCGATGGCCTCCTGCTCACGCAGGGCGTCAGCCGAAATCGCGCTGTTGTTGACCAGCTTATACCGGACGCCGGAGCTGCTTCCGGTACCCGCAGCGCCCGCAGGCGCGGCGAGACCCAGGCACAGCACCAGGGCCAGAAGAAGTGCGGTCAACTTGTTCAGCTGCTTCTTCATTACGCTTTCTCCTTTTCCTGTTCTTCGCCTTTTCGCCGGGACTATGCACAGGGGAAGGCGGCCCCTGAATGCCGATACTTCTATGGCTGGTATTATAGCATGGTTTTGAAAAAAGGCAAGCGGCCACTCCCAGGAACCTTACTCATTTATCAGATAAAAGTAGTGTGATTTTCAGCCGGTTTTTGAGCATTTTTTACCCCCGCCTTCTGTTTTTCTACAGTTTGTCTATCTTTTTGTTCCATGTTGACAGACTGTCGCTCCGGCGGGGATGCAAGTTTTGCCCCGCGAGGATGCAAAACAAAACCGCCCGCCTCCGGAGAGACGGGCGGCCATGGTGACAATCCCTCAGTCAACGCTGCGCGCTGCCAGCTCCCTTTACATAAGGGAGCTTAAGGGAACAGCCCTTTCGCCGGCCTGTTTTTCGACAATCACACCGGCTCAGAGTTCGCCTGTTCTGTCGTACTCCGCCAGAAACTGCTTTACATAATCCACATCGGAGGGGGTATCCACATAGGTCAGGCCACGCTTCATGCGGGTCTCCGCCCCTTTGCCGGTGATGAGGGCCACCAGGGGCCTCTCCCCCCGGGCGAGGGCCAGGCGGATGGCGGCGCCCCGGTCGGGCTCGATGAGCTCCGGGCAGCCCTGGGCGTCCACATACCCGGCGATCTCCCGGCAGATGGCGAGGGTATCCTCCTCGCCGGAGTCCTCCTCGGTGAGCACCACCAGATCGGACCACCGGCCGGCCACCTCCCCCAGGTCCCGCCGCCGCTCAAAGGCCTTGCCTCCGGGGCAGCCGAACACGGCGGCGATGTGCGCGCCGGGGTACTCCGCCCGGACGGAGCGGAAGAGGGTGTCGAAGCTCATGCGGTTGTGGGCGTAGTCCACAATGGCGGTGATGCGCCCGTCCCCGCTGGCGTAGACCTCCATGCGGCCGGGGACCCGGGCCTCCGCCAGGCCGGCGGCGATGGTGCCCTCCGGAATGTCCAGGCAGCGGCAGAGGGCAATGGCCGCCAGGGCGTTGTCCACGTTGAACAGCCCCGGCATGGAGAGGGTGAAGTCCCCGTCCAGCCCCAGGCCCCTGGCGTGGAACCGGGAGCCGTGGCCCTCTTTGGCCGCGCCGCTGCCGTACAGGCCGGCGGAGCTGTCCCGGCGGGAGAAGGTGACCACCCGGGGGCAGGCGGCCCGGGCGGCGGCCAGGATCTCCTCCGCCCGCTCGCTGTCCAGATTGACGCAGGCGGCCTCCGTCTGGGCGAAGAGCTTCAGTTTGGAGCGGAAGTAGTCCTCCGGGTCGGGGTGCTCGATGGGGGAGATGTGGTCCCGGCCGATGTTCAGAAATGCCCCGGCGGCAAAGCGCACCCCCAGGGTACGGTGGTACTTGAGGGCCTGGCTGGAAGCCTCCATCACCACATAGCCCAGCCCTGCCGCCCGGGCGTTGGCCAGGTGCCGCTGGAGCTCCAGGGGCTCCGGGGTGGTCAGGTGGGACTCGAACTGCTCCGCGCCGTCGTAGGTGTCGATGGAGGAGATGACACCGCAGCGCTTCCCGGCGGGGGCCAGGCAGCGGTCCAGAATGGCCTTCACGTAGTAGGCGGTGGAGGACTTGCCCTTGGTGCCGGTGATGCCGACGACGGACAGGTCCTTCGACGGGTCGTTGTAATACCGCACAGCCAGCAGAGCCATGGCCCGCCGCAGGTCGTTCACCTGGATGCAGGGCAGACCGGCTGCGGGATCGGGGGCGTCGCTGACGTAGGCAAAGGCCCCCCGGCGGGCGGCGTCCGCCAGATACTCGGGCTTGAAGTGGGCCCCCTTTCGGATGAACAGGGTCCCGGGGACGCACTCCTGGGAGCTGCAGGTCACCAGCTTCACCGTGCAGTCCGGGTCAAGGCCAGCAGGCATCGGGGCGGAGAGCAGACCGTGCTCCTCCAGCAGGTCCAGGTAGGACGAGAGCGGGTAAAGCTTCAGTTCCATGGCAGTCTCCTTTATATAGTGCGCAGGGGATAGCCGCACTGGACCACCGCCCGCTCGGCCATGACCATCATGGCGTCCAGATAAAAGGGCGGCAGGGCGTGGTAGGTGGCGAAGACAGACAGCTCCGTGCAGGCCAGGATGGCGCAGTCGCACCCGGCGGAGCGGATGGCCCGGTCGATCTGGGCGAACTTCTCCCGGCTGCCCCGCTCCCCCTGCTTGATCTCGTCATAGATGATGGACATGACCAGCTTCTGGCTGGCGGGGGCGGGGGCCACGGCCTCCAGCCCCAGGGCGGCGCACTCCTTCTGGTACAGGCCGGTCTGGATGGTGCCGTCGGTGGCCAGGATGCCCGGGCGCTTCTTCCCCTGGGCGGCCAGGGCGGCGGCGGTCTCCCGGATCATGTGGACGATGGGGATGGACAGCTCGCTCTGAAGCCGGTCGGCAAAGTAGTGGGAGGTGTTGCAGGGGATGGCCAGGGCGGTACAGCCGCACTGCTCCAGCAGCTTCGCGTCCCCCAGCAGCCGCCGGTAGAGTCCCTCCGTGTCCCCGGCGAGGATGGCGGCGGTACGGTCGGGCATTTTGGTGTCCGACAGGATGAGGGTGGGCAGATGGTCCTGGTCCCGGGCGGCATCGGTGCGGTCCAGCACGAACTGGTAAAACACCTGGGTGGCCTGGGGACCCATGCCCCCCAGTATGCCCAATTTCTGTTCCTTCATAAAAGATCGGTCTCCTCAGTCGGCAGGCTTCTGATTGTGCCTGTAAAAGCGCACATAGGTGCCGATGTGGTTTTTCCAGATGCGCCAGATGCGCCGGGCGGTGTAGTCGGGCCGGTACTCCATGGAGTGGTGGTCCGTCCCCCTGCGGAACAGCTCCCGCATGCGGGCGTGGTAGCGCTTCGGGATAAAGGTATAGGCCAGCCGCCGGGGGATCATGCGCCAGATGGTGTCGTCCTCCACCACGGTGAGGGGCAGGTCCTTCCCCTCCAGCAGGTCACCCACCAGGTACTCGGCGATGTTGTGGCCGGAGCCGGTGACATAGTAGTTGCTGCGGCCCTGGCGGCAGTTGATCTCAAAGGCCTTGTACCTGCCGTCCCGCATGTCGTACTTGATATCGAAATTGGAGAAGCCCACATAGTGCAGGTCCTCCAGCATGGCGCGGATGGCGTCGCACAGGGTCTGGTCGTGCTCGGTGATGATCACGGCGTGGTTGCCGATGCCGTGGGGGGAGTGCTCCTCCAGCAGCACATGGCCCAGGCACATGAGCTTGACCCTGCCGTGGGTGTCGGAGTAGTTGGTGAGCACCCGCATATAGGTGTCGTCCCCGGGGATGAACTCCTGGAGAATCATGCGGCCGGGGTAGCCGGCGGCGTACACCTCGTCCAGGGCGGCGAGCAGCTCCTCCCAGGTCTGGCAGAGATACACCTTCTTCAGCTCGTTGTGGCCGGTGGCCCAGTAGGCCACGCCGTCGGCGGGCTTGGCGATATAGGGGGCGGACCAGGGCAGAACAAAGTCGCGGCCCATGGAGCCGTCGTACACAAAGGTGGCCGGGTGGTCGATGCCGTACTTGTCGCACAGGGCGTAGAACTGCTCCTTGTCGGTGAGCATGTCCAGCATCTCGCCGGAGATATAGTTGCACCGGGCGTTGGCGGGGAAGCGGTCCTTCAGGTGGGCGGCCAGCTTCACATAGCTGTCGCCGCAGCCGATGACCAGCACCGTCTTGCCCGCGCACTCGGCGCACACCTGCTTGACGTTGGACAGGAAGGTGTCCGGATCCTCGTTGTCCGGGCAGGGGCGGTAGTCGATGATGGCGCTGTAGGCGCAGGGGAAGGACACATACTTCCCGTAGGCGATGGACTTGACGCCGTAGGCCTCGTGAAAGGCCCGGGCCACGCTGTACACGTTGATGTCGCCGCCGAAGAGCAGCGGCTGGAATTCGGGTGCGGACATAGAGGATCAGACTCCTTTCTCATTTTCCCCGTCTCTCAGCCGCCGGCACGCTGGACGAAGATGACGCCGGGGATCTGGGACAGCTTGTTGATGACGCTGCCCAGCTCCTTCCGGTCCTTCACGGTGAGCTCCAGGGCGATGAGAGCGTAGCCGTCGGGCTGGCTGCGGGCCATGAGGTTGTTCACCTTCACCTTCTGGGCAGAGAGGGCCATGGCCACATCCAGGGTCAGGTTGTCCCGGTCCTTGGCGGAGATATCCAGGGCGGTGCGATAGCCGGGCAGCTCGGTGTCCGTGGCCCAGGAGGCCTCCACCCAGCGGCCTGCTTCCTCAGGCTTGCGCCGGGAGAGGGCCGCGTTGGGGCAGTCCTGCCGGTGGATGGACACGCCGTAGCCCCGGGTGATGAAGCCGACAATGGGGTCGCCGGGCACCGGAGTGCAGCATTTGGAGAACTTCACCATGCAGTTGTCCAGCCCGGCCACGATCACGCCGTTTTTGGAGTGGGTGGGTCTGGGCACATCCGGCTTGCCGGAGGGATAGATGGTCTCCCCGGCGGCGGCCGCCTCCTGGAAGGCCTGGCGCTCGGCGGCCTGACGCTCCAGCCGGCCCATACGGGTGAGCTCCTCCTTCATCCGCCCCACGGCCTTCTGGGCGGACATGCCGCCGTAGCCGATGGCGGCGTACAGCTCGTCCAACGAGTTGAAGCGCACCTTGTGCAGGATATGGGGCAGCACATCCTCGGCGGTGATGGCGGACAGAGAGAGCTTGGCGTGCTTCAGCTCCGACTCGAAGGCCGCCCGGCCGGTGGCGATGTTCTCCTCCCGCCGCTCCTTCTTGAACCACTGGCGGATCTTGTTGCGGGCCTCGTTGGACTTGCAGATGTTCATCCAGTCCCGGCTGGGGCCCTTGGCCGTGCGGGAGGTGACGATCTCCACGATGTCGCCGTTTTTCAGCGGCGTGTCGAAGGTGACGATGCGCCCGTTCACCCGAGCCCCGGTCATGGCGTTGCCCACGGCGGAGTGGATGGCGTAGGCAAAGTCGATGGGGGTAGCCCCGGTGGGCAGGCTCTTCACGTCCCCGTTGGGGGTGAAGACGAACACCTCGTCGGCGAACATATCCACCTTCAGGGTGCGCACGAACTCGTCCGGGTCGGTGTCCTGCTGGCTCTCCAGCAGCTTGCGCACCCACTCGAACTCCTTCTCGCTGCCCAGCTTTGCATTGGCCATGCCCTGCTTGTACTTCCAGTGGGCGGCCACGCCGTATTCCGCCGTCTGGTGCATGGCCCAGGTGCGGATCTGCACCTCGAAGGGGATGCCCTCGCTGCCGATGACCGTGGTGTGCAGGGACTGGTAGCCGTTGGGCTTGGGGGTGCTGATATAGTCCTTGAAGCGGCCCAGGATGGGCTTGAACATGTCGTGGATGTTGCCCAGCACGTTGTAGCAGGCGGGCAGGTCCTGCACGATCACCCGGAAGGCGTAGATGTCGAAGATCTCCTTCAGGGTCTTGTTCTGGGAATACATCTTGCGGTAGATAGAGTAGATGTGCTTCAGCCGGCCGTACACCGTGCAGGCCACGCCCTCCGCCGCCAGCCGCTCCTCGATCTGCCGCTGCATCCGGTCCAGAAAATCGCCGTTCTCCTGGGTGATCTTCTCCAGCTCCTGCTGCACATCGGCATAGCCGATGGGGTCCAGGTAGCGCAGGGAGATGTCCTCCAGCTCCCACTTGATGCGCTGCATGCCCAGCCGGTGGGCGATGGGGGCGTAGATCTCCATGGTCTCCAGGGATTTTTCCTTCTGCTTGCGCTCGGACTGGTATTCCAGGGTGCGCATGTTGTGCAGCCGGTCGCACAGCTTGATGAGGATCACCCGCACGTCCTTAGCCATGGCCATGAACATCTTGCGCAGGTTCTCCATCTGCTCCTCTTCCTTGGAGGTGTACTGCATCCGGGTCAGCTTGGTCACGCCCTCCACCAGCTCGGCCACCGTGGGCCCGAACTGGCGGGCGATGTCGTCATGGGTGGAGTCGGTGTCCTCGATGCAGTCGTGCAGCAGGGCGGCGATGACCGAGTCCACGTCCAGCCCCAGCTCGGTCACGATCTCCGCCACGGCGATGGGATGGGTGATGTAGGGCTCGCCGCTCTTGCGCAGCTGCTTGCCGTGGTGCTCGTCGGCGTAGCGGAAGGCGGTGCGGATGCGCTCCACATCCGCGCCGGGGTTGGCGGCGAGGATGTGGGCCTCCAGCTGCTCGTATCGTTGGCGGATGTCCTCCGCGATCTGCTTCTCGTCCATAAGGGACCTCCTGTCAGCGCGCTCCGGCGGTCGGAGCCGTGCCCCGCCCGTGCCCTCCGGACGGCGCAAAAGCGTCTTATTCCAAAATGCCGCGCAGGCGGCGCATCAGCCCGGCCTGCTCCAGATCAACCTTGCTCTTCCCCCGGTGCAGCTCCACAGTGGCGCTGTCGTCCCGGAGGGTGACGCGGATGAGCCCGGTGTCGTCCAGCACCTGCAGGCACACCAGGGCCCTGCCGTAGGTGCAGCCGGCGCCCTGGCCGTGGGTGATCTGGTGGAGCAGCTGCTCCGGGACCACCTGGGCGGGACCTGCGGCGCAGCAGTGCTCCAGAAAATGCCACAGCTGGGCAAAGTCCCGCCGCTGGGGCAGCAGAAGGGCCGCCTCCCAGCGGGAGAGCTCCCCGCCCTGCTCCAGCCGGTGGAAGAGCTCCCTCTCCAGCACGGCCCGGGCAGGGGCCGGGCGCAGGTCGCACAGCAGCAGCTGCACGGTCCGGCTGCCGCGAAATTCATTGATCTGAGGGGTAAAGAGGACGTCCAGCCGGTCCCCGGGGGCCACGCCGCAGACCTCCCGGCTCATACCGAAGAAGATGGCATCCAGGGTAACCCCGTCCCGGCGCAGCTTCAGCTTCATGTGCCGGCCGCAGCCCACGTCCACACAGGAGAGCACCGACACCGAGCGCAGCAGGAATACCGGCTTGGGATTGCCCGCGCCGAAGGGCTCCAGCCGGGCCAGGGCCTCCACCTCGGACACCGCCAGGGCGCGGCAGGTCTCCAGCTCGGCGTCCACCAGGACGGAGGAGACCATATCGTGGTCCTGGGCATATTCCTCCACCAGGGCGCACATGGCCGCGCGGAAGGCGGGGATATTCTCCTCCAGAATGGTAAAGCCCGCCGCCAGGTCGTGCCCGCCGTAGCTCTCCAGCAGGGGGGCACAGCGCTCCAGGGCGGAAAACAGGGA
>CAKUHW010000036.1 GCA_934659415.1 uncultured Oscillospiraceae bacterium | reverse complement strand
TGGCGGCGATGTCCGCCCGGTGGTGTACGTCGCCCGCGGGGCCGAAGCGGTTGTCCCGCAGGGAGTCCGCGTCCCAGTCCACCACCAGCTCGCCGTCCCGGACGGAGACGGTGCCCCAGGCGTCGCAGAAGGGACAGCCCACCCGGGCGCCGCCCCGGGGCTCCAGCAGGTTGCAGTGACAGGCGGGGCAGATGCCGGAGTCGCCGGCAAAGGCGGCGTGCTCCCGGTCCAGCAGGGCCTCGCCCACCCGGCGGCCCAGCAGGGCGGCCCGGTCCATCACATCCTCGTCCAGCACGACCATGGAGGGGGCGGGGTTGTGACCCACCACGAACTTGTCCACGATGGTGCAGCCCTTGCTCAGGTTGCGCACGGTGAGGTCCATCAGCGGGTCGGCCAGGTTGATCCAGTCGGAGCCGCCCAAAGCCATGGCGGCGCCGATCTTGGGATGGCTGCGGCAGTAGGTCTGGTACTCCTTGCCGATGCCGAGCACCCGGTTGAGCAGGGTGATCACCGTGCCGGTGGGGATGAGGTCGTAGATGGGGGTGGCCAGCACGATGGCATCCGCCTCCTTTACTGCGGCGGAAAACCAGCCCATGTCGTCGTTTTTCATCACGCACAGGCCGTCGCCCCCGGTGGTGAGCCCGCGCATGCAGGTCTCGCAGCCGATGCAGTCGTTCAGCTTCAGCTCCTGCAGGCGGATGATCTCCAGCTGCGCGCCGCAGGTCTCTTTGGCGGCGGTGAGGGCGGTCTTCAGCAGGAGCTCGTTGTTGCCGTTCCTGCGGCCGCAGCTCAGTCCGATGATTCTCATGGAGTCAACCTCCTCAGACGGGGACGTAGCCGAACAGCTTGGGCAGGAGCAGCACAAGGTCGGGCAGATAGGCCAGGGCGAAGGTAGTGGCGAAGGAGGCGATGATGAAGGGCCAGATACGCTGGCACAGGGGCTTGAAGCCCACCTTCGACACGTTGCAGGTGATAAACAGGACCTGACCCACAGGCGGGGTGATCATGCCGATGGTGATCATCATGGAGAAGACGATGCCGAAGTGCACCACGTCCATGCCGATCATCTGGATCAGGGGGAACATCACGGGGATGAAGATCAGGGTGGCGGAGGCCATGTCCAGCACGCAGCCCACCAGGACCAGCAGCAGGAGGATCAGCAGGATGATGACGTACTTGTTGCTGGTGACGGACAGAATGGCGGAGATGATCAGGTCGGCCACGCCGTCCTTGGCCATGGTCCAGGCCAGCAGGTTGCCGAAGGCGATGATCAGGAAGATGGCGCCGGTGGAGATGGCGGTGCGCAGCATCATGTCGGGGATCTTCCTGAAGTCCAGCTCCCGGTAGATCAGGCTGGCCACGAAGGCGGCCACGCAGGCCACGGCGCCGGCCTCAATGGCGGTGCAGAAGCCGGTGAGCACGCCGCCGATGATGATCACCGGCACCAGCAGGGCGGGGATGGCCTTTACGAAGGAGATGCCGAAGGTCTTCCAGTTGAACTTGCCCTCAGGCTTCCTGATGTCCATCTTGCGGGTGGTGAAGAACACCGTGACGCAGTAGGCCAGGGCGAGAATGATGCCCGGGATGATGCCGCCGATGAACATGTGCTTGATGGACACGTCCGTCAGGAAGCAGTAGAAGATGAACATGGTGGAGGGCGGGATGATGGGGCCCAGCACGGAGGCGGCGGAGATCAGCGCGCCGGAGTACTCGGCGGGGTAGCCGTCCTTCTCCATCTGGGCGGGGAGGATCTGGTTCAGCAGAGAGGCGTTGGCCTGGGCGGAGCCCAGGATGGCGGCCAGAATAGCGGACAGCGCTACGGTGCAATAGGCCATGCCGCCCCGCAGACGGCCGATGAAGGAGCGCAGGAAGTCCAGCAGACGGCGGGTGATGCCGCCGCCGTTCATCAGCTCGCCCGCCATGATGAAGAAGGGGATGCAGGAGATGCTGATGAGGTTCACGCCGGAGAACAGGCGGCCGATGATGATGTCAAAGTAGGCGGCGTTGCCCATGGTGGCAATGTGGGCAATGCCGAACAGGCCCAGGCTGATGGCGATGGGCATGCCGATGCACAGCAGGACGGCAAAGACGAGAATGGCGATGATCATGCCTGTTCGACCTCCTTTTTCGCAGCGCCGGAGCCAAGATCAAGGATCTGCTTCAGCAGGTGTTCCAGAGAGAAGAGTACAATGGCGCAGCACCCCACGGGGATGCCCAGATAGGGCCAGCGCATGGAGAGGTTCAGCGCGGCGCTGACCTGGTTGACAATGGAGGGCTTCATGAAGGACTGGTAGCCCTTGCAGGTCAGCCACGCCATCAGGGCAATGATGATCACGGTGCACACGATGTCCAGAACGGTCTGGAGCTTCTTGCCGAACTTCTGGATGACCAGGTCGAAGTTGGTCAGGGCGCCGACCCGGTAGGCTGCGGCGCCGCCCAGGAAGGTGCACCAGACGATCAGGTAGCGCACCAGCTCCTCAGACCACACCCAGTTGTGGTGGAAAAAGTAACGGCGGATCACTTCAATAAAGGTCAGCAGCACCATGAACACCATGGTGACGGCCACGACCCACTTCAGAATGGCGAAGATAACGTCGCAGATCTTGGAATAAACTTTCATCCCTTGGGTATCCCTCCTTGGAGAATGAGTCCCGCCCCCTCTCCCGGAAGAGAGAGAGGGCGGAGATGTTGGCGGTCAGGCGGAACGCTTACTGGTTGGCCTTGATGGCCTCCACGGCGTTGATGAAGTCGATGATGCGCTGGTCGGTGCCCTCGGCGGTGTACTCATCGTACAGGGGCTGGATGGCGGCGCGCCAGGCGTCCAGGTCGGACAGCTCGTAGATGGTCACGCCGTTGTCCTCCAGGACCTTACGGTAGTTGGCGTCGGCGCCCACGATGGTCTCGGTGAAGAAGGTCTCCATGGCCTCGTTCATGCACTCCTGCATGAAGTCCCAGTAGCCCTCGGGCAGGGAGTCGATGAAGTTCTTGTTGAAGCACATGAAGGTGGGGTAGGGGTACATGCCGACCTCGGTGAAGTACTTGCACACCTCAAAGTGGCTCTGGGCCACGGCGGTCATGTAGTTCACGTCCTCAGCGTTGACAACGCCGTTGGACAGGGCGGAGTAGACCTCGGTATAGCCCACAACGATGGGGCTGGCGCCCAGATCCTCCAGGGCCTCGATGAGCACGGTGGAGGAGGCGGTGCGGATCTTCAGACCCTGCATATCGGCCAGGCAGGTGACGGGCTTGTTCACGCTGGCCACATGACGCATGCCCACGTCCACGGTGCCGCAGATGTACACGGAGCCGATGGACTCCTCCACGGCGTCGATGATGGCCTGCCACTCGGGGGTCTGCAGGGCGGCCCACTCGGTCTCATAGGAGTTGATCAGGAAGGGCAGCTGATAGACCTCAGCCAGGGTGTTGTAGTTGGTGTAGGTGGCAATACCGCCGCCGCCGGCCTCGATGACGCCGTCCATGATCTGCTGGAACAGCTCGCCCTCGTTGCCCAGCACGCCGCCGGGCTGATAGTCGAAGGTGATCTTGCCGCCGGAGCGCTCGGTGACCATATCCATCCAGTTCTCATACATCAGGGCGGACAGGGAACCGGCCTTGCCGGAGGTGGCGAAGGTCATCTTGACGGCCTTGTCGAAGTTGACGCCGGCGGGCTCGCTGCTGTCGGTGGGAGCGGGTTCACCGGAGGGCTGGGCGGAGCTGCTGGGAGTGGGGCTGCCGCTGGTGGTGGGGGTCTTGTTCCCGCCGCAGGCGGCGAGAGCCAGCACCATCATCAGAGCCAGGACAAGTGCAGTGATCCTTTTCATGTTGTTCCTCCTATAGATACTTTTTTGATACGTCCGCATTCGCGGGCGGATATCACACATCAGTGGAGCGGGGACATGGTCTGGGTCTCCCAGATCACGGAGTCGGTGTTCCGCAGGTGGCTGCCCAGAGCGGCCATGACCTTGCCGTACCCGGCGTCGAAGCGCATGGCCTGGTTGCGCTCCATGCGGTTTTGCAGGGTGCTGTAGGCCCGCAGCTCGTAGATCCGGTCGGGGCCGCTGTCGCTTACCAGATAGGCGATGGTCCACTCGGCGAACTTCTGAGACAGGGGGAAGAGCTCCTTCTCCACCAGCTCCAGGGCGGCGGGGAGCTGACCGGGCTTGCACTCATAGGTGTTGAACTCAAACATCCGGCGCTCGCAGGCGGGGTCGGTGAGCAGGGGATGGTTGGGATCGATGGTGCGCAGGGGAGAGAACTCCGTGGGGATGAGCACCCGGCTCTCCTGCTGGCGGATCATCTTGTCGGCGTCGTTGGTGAAGTCGATCTTGGTTCCGCTGGTCAGGTATCCCTTCCGGCAGGCGTCCCGGTGATCGTGGCTCTCATAGGCGAACCACTGTACCGTGCGGTTCACAATGCCGCTGGAGGTGGTGAACAGGCCCAGATTGTAGCCCAGATGCCTGGAGGTGATGGCGTACCCCTGCTCCCGGTAGAACTTCAGGAAGGGACGGTAGGTGTCGGGGTGATAGGTGTAGGTCCGCATGTCGATGGTCATGGGCGTTCCTCCTCGTGATAAAAAATCAAAAATCAAATACTTGAAATTTGATTGAGTTAGCCGAATTGTACTACGAAAGCTTTCTGTAGTCAATCCACGGTCTCACCAGAAAAAGCATCGAAAAATTATGGAATGTGCACAATGCGGCTGGGCGAGAAGGGGGAGAGACGGCACGGCGGCACAAAATCCGGCCGGCCGGGCAGCTTATGGCTTTTTGGGGTTGTATTTGTGCAGACAGTGGGATATAATATAATTTGATCAAAAATCAACTTTGGCCCGGAGGGGGAGTTCGATATGGAGAAGGTGGAATTCATCACCAAATCCACCTATGCGTATGAGCGGCTCAAGCAGGAGATCATGGACGGCGTGCTCCGGCAGGGGGAGAAGCTGGTGGTCAACGCCATCAGCCAGCGCTATCAGGTCAGCCCCATGCCCATCCGCGAGGCGCTGCTGCGGCTGGAGCAGGAGGGACTGGTGCAGTCCGCCCCCCACCGGGGCGCCTGGGTGCACACCTGCAACTACGAGCAGTTTTTCGAGCTGATTCAGGTGTCCATCGCCCTGGAGAGCTGCGCCTGCCGGCTGGCGGCGGCGCTCATCGAGGGGGAGACCCTGGCAGAACTGAAGGAGCTGGCAGCACAGATGGAGGAGGATGTGGCCCGGATGGACATCCCGTCCTATCAGGAGCATAACCACAGCTTCCACATGATGATCTACCGCTCCTGCGGCAACCAGGAGCTGTATGAGCTGGTGCAGAACACCCACCGGCGGACTTACCCCTACACCTCCATCGCCCTGCACACCTCCGGGCGGCTGAGCATGTCCCTGCAGGAGCACCTGAACTGGCTGGATGCCCTGGCCCGGCGGGACGGCGATACCTGCGTGCGCCTGTGCCGCCAGCAGCGGCTGGAGTCCTACTCGCTGTTTCTGGGCTTTCTGGAGGACTGCCTGAAGGATCCGGAGGATGCGAAGAACAATTACTATCTCTACGGCTACTCCGATACCTTTGCCGGTATGACCACCCAGGAGATCGCCGGGAGCATCGCCGGCTACCGCAGCCGGATGGCGCTGCTGTAAAAGAAAAACGTCCCCGGAATGGACCCGAACAGGAGTCCATTCCGGGGATCTTTGCTGTATTCAGCCGTTGTGCCGGGCCAGCCAGGCGGCGCGGCCCAGCTGGTAGAGGTTGTTTCCCCGGCTGTCGATGACCACGGTGAGGGGGAGGTCCTCCACCTCCAGCCGCCGCACGGCCTCCGCGCCCAGGTCCTCATAGCAGACCAGCTCGGCGGACTTCACGCAGGCGGACAGCAGCGCGCCGCAGCCGCCGATGGCGCCGAAATATACCGCGCCGGTCTCCACCATGGCCTCCACCACCTCCGGGCTGCGCTTGCCCTTGCCGATCATGCCCAGTTCGCCCAGGCGGAGCAGAGTGGGGGCGTAGGCGTCCATCCGGTAGCTGGTGGTGGGTCCGGCGGAGCCGATGGCCTGGCCGGGTCTGGCGGGGGTGGGACCCACATAGTAGATCACGGCGCCCCGGATGGGGAAGGGCAGCTCCTTTCCCTCGGCCACCAGCTGGCACAGGCGCTTGTGGGCGGCGTCCCGGGCGGTGTAGACGGTGCCGGAGAGCAGCACGCTGTCCCCGGCCCGCAGGCCGGAAATGGCCTCCCTGGTCAGGGGGGCGGTCAGATGAATGGCCATTTCAGAGCACCTCCTTGACATGGCGGGTCACATGGCAGTTGATGTTCACCGCGCAGGGGAGACCCGCGATGTGGGTGGGCAGGGTCTCGATGCTGACGGCCAGCGCGGTAGTGCGCCCGCCGAAGCCCTGGGGGCCGATGCCCAGGGCGTTGATCTTCTCCAGCAGTTCGTCCTCCAGGGCGGCGTAGAAGGGCTGGGGATGGTGAGAGCCCAGCTCCCGCAGCAGGGCCTGCTTGGCCAGCAGCGCGCACTTGTCGAAGGTGCCGCCGATGCCCACGCCCACCACGATGGGCGGACAGGGGTTGGGGCCGGCCAGCTCCACGGTCTCCAGCACGAAGCGCTTGACCCCCTCCAGCCCGTCTGAGGGCTTGAGCATGGCGATGCGGCTCATGTTCTCGCTGCCGAAGCCCTTGGGGGCCACGGTGATCTCCACCCGGTCGCCGGGGACCAGCTCGGTGTAGAGCATGGCGGGGGTGTTGTCGCCGGTGTTGACACGGTCCAGGGGGTCGCGCACCACGGACTTGCGCAGATAGCCCTCGGCGTATCCCTGACGGACGCCCTCGTTGACGGCGGCGGTCAGGTCGCCGCAGATGTGGACCTCCTGGCCGATCTTCAGGAACACGCAGGCCATGCCGGTATCCTGGCAGATGGGGATGCCCCGGCCGATGGAGTAGTTCTCCATGATCCGGTCCAGCACGTCGCAGGCCACGGGCCAGTCCTCCGCCTGCCGGGCGGAGCAAATGGCCTCTTTTACGTCCTCCGGCAGCTGGGTATTGGCCCGGATGCACAGCCCGGCGACGGCCTGTGTGATCCGGGCGGCGTTCAATTCTCTCATGACTGTTCGACCTTCTTCTGTCTGAAATTTTGAACCCCTGCGGGCTCAGACGCCGTTTGCGTCCAGAAAGGCGCCTACGATGCGGCGCATATACTCCTCCACCTTTCCCTTGCTGTTGTCCAGGCTGGCCTGGGTGGCGGCCATGTCGCTGTCCACGATGGCGCGCACCAGCGCCCGGTGGACCTCGGCGTAGTTGGCGGCGTAGCTCACGGGGAGCACGGTGTTGCTGATCATGCGCTCGGCGAAGGTGAGCTGCTCGTGGAGCTTGATGAGCACGGAGTTGCCCGTGGCCCGCACCAGAAGCCCGTGGAATTCCGCGTTGTTCTCATAGCGCTGGATGGGATCGGTCAGGTGCATGCCCTTGCGGGTGTTCTGCTCCAGCACCATCAGCAGCGAGCGCGGGATGCGCCCCATCAGCATGGTGCAGGCAGAGGCGCGGATCATCTCCAGGACCTCCAGCGTGTCCAGACACTCGTCCACGGACAGGCGGCGGACGATAGAGCCGTTGGTGCTGCTGGACTCGATGAGCTGCTCGATCTCCAGCTTTTTCATGGCCTCCCGCACCGGCGTGCGGGATACGTCGAACACCTCGGCCAGATCCTCCTCCCGCAGGCGGGTGCCCATGGGCAGCAGGCCGTTGGCGATGCCCTCCCGGACCGTGCAGTAGATGGTGTCGCTGGCCTGTCGCTTTTCCACCAGCTGCGTGCGCAGCGCTTTGATCTGAGCGTCCACAAAAATACCTCCTTACCGCGGCTTCCCCGGGGCGGGGGGACCGGCTGTATACAGAAAACCGCTATGATGATTATAAGAACCGGCGGGGAAAATGTCAATCCGGGCCGGTCTGTATACATCTGTGCGCGGCAGCATGGAGAAAAACACGGATGAATGGCTTGCGGGAGGGTGGGAACTGCGCCTATGATAAGAGCGAAAGCTGCCGGACAAAGATTATGGAAGGAAAGAAGGAACCGTACAGATGAAAGCGATCGCACCGGAGATCAACTCCGTATTTGACCGGGACGGAAAGTTTGCACGCTGGCTGGAGGTGGAGGCGGCCCTTGCCGGGGCCCAGGCGGAGCTGGGGATCATCCCCGGCCACATCGCCGACGATATCCGCGCCGCGGCCCATGTGGAAAAGCTGGACCTGTCCCGCTATGACGAGCTCTACCGGAAGACCGGCCACCCCATGGTGTCCATGCTGCGCCTGCTGGAGGCCGCAGCGGGGGCGGAGAGCGGCCAGTACATCCACCTGGGAGCCACCACCCAGGACGTGATCGACACGGGCACGGTCCTGGCCCTGAAGAAAATGTTTGACCTCACAGGGGAAAAGCTGCGCTCCATCCGCTTTTTACAGGCCACGCCCCGGCGTGATCTCCTGTTCCTCATCATCTTCATGCTGCCCGGCACGCCGAAGGATCTGCTGTGCTATTTCGCCGGGCTGA
>CAKUHW010000035.1 GCA_934659415.1 uncultured Oscillospiraceae bacterium | reverse complement strand
GCGGCCATCCAGTCCATAATGCACTTATCAAAGTCATCGCCGCCCAGACGGTTGTTGCCGGCGGTGGCCAGCACCTGGATCACGCCGTCGCCGACCTCCAGCACGGACACATCAAAGGTGCCGCCGCCCAGGTCATAGACCATGATCTTCTGATCGGACTCCTTATCCACACCGTAGGCCACGGCGGCGGCGGTGGGCTCGTTGATGATACGCTTGACCTCCAGCCCGGCGATGCGGCCGGCGTCCTTGGTGGCCTGGCGCTGCGCGTCGGTAAAGTAGGCCGGGACGGTGATGACCGCCTCACTGACGCTCTGGCCCAGGTACGCCTCGGCGTCCGCCTTCAGCTTCTGGAGGATCATGGCGCTGATCTCCTGGGGCGTGTAGCTCTTGCCGTCCACGCTCACGCGGTAATCAGACCCCATCTCACGCTTGATGGAAGAGATGGTGCGGTCGGGATTGGTAATGGCCTGGCGCTTTGCCACCTGGCCCACCATGCGCTCGCCGTCCTTGGAAAAGGCCACCACGGACGGGGTAGTACGGTTGCCCTCGGCGTTGGGGATGACGACGGCCTCGCCGCCCTCCATGACTGCAACACAGGAATTGGTCGTACCAAGATCGATACCAATAATTTTAGACATACTGTTTTCCTCCTATTTATACGAAAAGTTTTTATACAAGATTTATGGTATGCGCCGCGGGGGCGCGGGGCAAGTCAGTTTGCGACCTTCACCATGGCGAAGCGGATGACCTTATCGCCGCAGAGGAAGCCCTGCTGGAATACCTCCACGACCGTATTCTCACCCACGCTCTCGTCCTCCACATGCATCACCGCGTTGTGGAGGTTGGGATCAAAGGTCTCTCCCATGGCGGGGATCCGCTCCACACCCAGGCCGGCCAAAGCGTCCTGAAGACCCTTCATGGTCATCTCCACGCCCTTGGCGTATGCGGCATCCGCCGTCTCCTGCTTCAGGGCCCGCTCCAGATTGTCGTACACGGGAAGGAAGGCGCTGACGGTCTGGGCCTTGGCCTCCGTCCAGGCCGCCTCTTTCTCCCGGGTGGTGCGCTTGCGGTAATTGTCATATTCAGCGGCCAGCCGGAGGAAGCGGTCCTCCGCCGCAGCCAGCTTGGCTGCGCTGTCATCCGGCGTCTCCGCCGCCGGCGCGGCGGGCTCGGTCTCCGGCATCTCCTCCGCCGGGAGCTCGGTCTCCGGCGTGTCGATCGTCCCTTCGGTCTGCGGGGCCTCAGGGGCGGCGGTATTTTTCTTCTTCTTATCAGACATGGAACATTACTCCTCCTTTTCCTCTTCCGGCTTGGGCGGGGGCAGCTCGGTCTGGCCGAACAGCTTGGACAGGCCGTCGGCCACATAGGACAGCTTGGCGGCCACCTTTCCGTAATCCATTCTTGTGGGGCCCACCACGCCGATCACGCCCTTCATCCCATCGCCGATATCATAGCTGGCCAGCACCACGCTGGTATCCTTCAGCTCCTCGGCCACATTCTCCGGGCCAATGAGGATCTTTGTGGCATCATCCCCCATGGTGGGCAGCGCCAGCGACTGGATCAGGGACTGCTCTTCACTGAGGTAGGACATGAGCTTCTGGGCCTTGCCTACATCCTGATATTCCGGATGGTCCAGAATGTGGCTGGCGCCCGCGGTATACACCGCGCCGCTCTCCATCTCCTCCAGGACCTCCATGGCGAAGGACACCACCAGGGAGATCAGTCCGTAGGAGCTGCCCGCCGCGTGCTCTGCCACCCGCATCAGCTCCGGGGTGAGCTCGTCCAGCGTCTTCCCCGTAAAGGAGGTGTTCAGAAGGGCTGTCAGCAGCTGAAGCTGCGGCTCCGACAGGTCTGCGGGAAGGTGGATCAGCTTGTTCTTCACCACGCTGCCGCTGGTCATGACCACTACGATGAAGGAATTGGCGTCCACCAGAATAAGGTCAAACCGGCGGATCGTGGTCCTGCGGGGATTTCCTGCCAGCGCAAAGGCCGGATAGTTGGTCAGCTGGGACACCATGCGCCCCGCCTGGTCGATCACCTTATCCAGCTCCTGCATCTTCAGATGAAGGGCCTCGTTGATCTGCCGGGTCTCCTCCAGGGACAGGCGCTGATCTTCCATCAGCTCGTTCACATAGAGGCGGTAGCCCTTGGGCGAAGGCACCCGGCCTGCAGAGGTATGGGGCTGTTCCAGATAGCCCTGCTCTGTCAGGTCCGCCAGTTCGTTGCGGATGGTGGCGGAGGACACATTAAGATCCGCCAGCTCCTGAATGGCCTTGGAGCCGACCGGCTCCGCAGTCTGCACATAGCTCTCTACCACAGCCCGCAGGATCTTTCGCTTTCGCTCGCTGAGTTCCATGCCTCCGCCTCCTCTCGTTTTTAGCACTCATCATCTCTGAGTGCTAAAGATAATGTAGCACTGCCCTCTCAAAAAGTCAATAGGTCAGTTGTAAATTAAATGTGAATGATGCCGGTTTGCAAAAAATCACGCTCCTTTTCGCAGGAGGTCGGCCGGACTGCTAATGTTGCACGATCCCATGCACCGCAAAATTGGGCTTCCTTTTCCCGCCGTTTCGTAGTAAAATACCTTATACAGAAATCGACCGCCCTTCCGGAGGTATTTACTATGAAGCTATTCCTCACCGCGGTGCCCGCCGGGCTTTGGGAAAGCGTGCAGTACGGCCTGTCCTGGTTTTTCGGAAATCTGGCTCCGGCCGCGATTTTTGCCCTTCTGGGCATTGGGGTCTGTATTGCTTTCTTCGTCTACTACTGGCGTTGTCTCAGGCCGAGGCCGCACTCTCTGGAGTGGATCGCCATGTCCGAGGCCGAGGCCAGGCCCCGCAGCATGACGCTTACGCTGAGGCGCCATCCTTTCGAGCGCCGGGACTGGCTGCCCATGCTCCTGCTCACCGCGGTCTATGCCGCCACCGCGTTTTTCCGCCTGGGCAACACCGCCGGTCCCCAGACCTACACAGTCTTTCAGAGCGGCGACTCCTACAGCTTCTCCTATTCCCAGCCTGTCACGGTGGACAAGCTGTCCTATTTTACCGTCCTTGGCACCGGCAGCTATGAGCTGGAATACTCTCTGGACGGCAAGGACTGGGATAGTGTGACCCTTACCCAGGCCTACAGCCAGCTTCTGAAATGGGTGGTGAATGACCAGAACGCGTCCGAGGAGGGCGAGGACGCCGCACTCCCCCACGGCCCCATCACCGCGAAGTTTTTCCGGCTGAGCGCAGGAAAGGTCGAGCGGCCGGAAGGGCTCTGGGTAGCCGAGCTGGCCCTGTGGGGGGAAAACGATCAGCCTCTCCTCCCCGACTATGTCGCCGACGGCGGGGGCGCGCTCTTCGACGAGGCAGACCAGTGGGCTGCCAAGGCGACCTACATGAATTCCTCTTACTTCGACGAGATCTACCATCCCCGTACCGCCCTGGAGCATCTGAACAATGTGTACCCCTACGAGGTATCCCATCCTCCGCTGGGCAAGCTGATCATTGCCCTGGGCGTGCAGATCTTCGGCATGACCCCCTTCGGCTGGCGCTTTATGGGCACTCTGTTCGGTGTGCTCATGCTGCCGGTCCTCTATCTGTTCCTGAAAAACCTTTTCGGCAAAACCGCCGTGGCCTTTTGCGGCTCCTGCCTGTTCGCCTTTGATTTTATGCACCTGGTGCAGACCCGCATCGCCACCATCGACACCTACGGCGTGTTCTTCATTCTGGTGTCCTACTACTTCATGTACCGCTGGCTGTCGGTCCCTGCCGGGAGCCGGCTGCGCCGGTCCATCCTGCCTTTGTTCCTCTGCGGACTGTTCTGGGGCATCGGCTGCGCCAGCAAGTGGACCGTGGTGTATGCCGGCGTCGGTCTGGCGGTGCTGTGGCTGCTGGGACTGATCTTCAAGGGCCGGGAGTGGGCTCTTGCCGTGGGAGAGAGCCGGCGGCCCCGCTTTGCCCCCTATGTCTGGGGCACCATCGGCCTGTCCGTAGCATTTTTCATTCTGATTCCCCTGTGCATCTACACTGTCTCCTATTTTCCCTACGCCTCCGCCGCGGGAAATACCGGCTCCTTCTGGGCCATGGCCCGGGAGTCTCTCAGCTGGCCCTTTGCCAAGCTTGGCGGATACCTGCACAGCGGGCAGGGCTTCTTTGACTCCATTCCCCGGGATTCCACCGACCCGGTAGATATCATGCTGCGCAACCAGCATTTTATGCTCACCTACCATCAGGGCGTCCACACGCCGCATCCCTATGAGTCCTACTGGTATCAGTGGATCTTTGACGCGCGGCCCATCCTCTACTACCGTGACCTGGACCTGGCCGCCTCCCAGGGGATCAAAAGTCTGTTTGCCTCCTTCAATAACCCGCTGGTGTCCTGGTGCGGGCTGCTGTCCTTCATTGCCGTGGTCATTCAGACCATCCGCCGCAGGTGCGGACGGGGGCTGTTCATCGTCATCGCCCTGCTGTCGCAGTTTGTCCCCTGGCTTGGCATCGGGCGCATCCTGTTTGCCTACCACTATTTCCCCACGATGCTGTTCCTCGTGTTCTCCATCTCCTATCTCATGAACGATATACTGGAGCGCCGGCGGACCGGCTGCACGCTGGCCGTATATGGCTTCACCGGCTGCACCGCCGCCCTGTATGCGGTGTTCTACCCCGCTCTCATCGGGCTCTACATCCCGCTGTGGTACAGCGATGTGTTCCTGCGCTGGTTCCCCAGCTGGCCTCTCTGAGTTTCCCAAAAAATCAAGGCCCTGCGGCGATCTGCCGCAGGGCCTTATGCTGTCAAAGGCCTTAATGTTTTGACAAGGCGGAAGATAAATTTGCTCCACTATTCTCGATCTTCCAAGTCCTCTCTGTGGGCCCCGGCAAAGGCCAGCAGCTCCTCCCTCCGGTTCGGCAGACGTTCCTCAAGAACAGCCGTCAGGCAGGCCTGCAGAGTCTCGCCCACCTCCTTCCCCCGGAGGCCCATGGCCAGCAGGTCCTCCCCGCGTATCGCCAGATCCCGCAGGGAAAAGCACGTCCGGGCCCGCAGCAGCTCGTCCAGGAGAGCCTCCACCCGGTCAAGCTCGCCCAGTCTTTCCTGAAAAGCGGGCGCCAGCCCCACTGTGTCCGCCCGGTGAAGGTCGATCAGGTCGCGCACCGTCTCCGGTCCCAGCCGGTTCAGCAGCCGCCGAAGCTGCTTTGCCTCAGCCTGCAGCGGCAGGTCGTGGCAGCGGATCAGGGTGAGGATGTGCTTGCACCCGGCATTGTCAAACCGCAGCCTGGTCAGGATCTGATTCGCCAGCTCTGCACTTTTTGCCGCATGGCCATAAAAATGTCCCACCCCATTCTCATCCAGGGAGAAGCAGGCGGGCTTGCCCACATCGTGAAGCAGCGCCGCCCACCGCAGCACCGGCGTCCGGGGCGCCGCCGCCGTAACGGCCGCAGTATGCCGCCACAGGTCCCGGTCATGGTGGAAATTGCGCTGGTCCAGTCCGAACATGGGCTCCAGCTCCGGAATGGGCACCGCCGCCACGTCGGCGTACTCCAGCAGCACCCGCTCCACCCGCTCTCCCAGCAGCAGTCCGGTGAGCTCCGTGCGCACCCGCTCCGCCGCCACTGCGCGCAGCAGGGGCCCGCACCTGTGGAGCGCCCTTTCGGTGTTTTCCTCCGGCTCCAACCCAAGCACCGAGGCAAAGCGAAGGCCCCGAAGGATGCGCAGCGCATCCTCCCGAAAGCGCCGCTCCGGATCACCCACGCAGCGCAGGACCCCCCGCGCCAGGTCTTCCCTGCCGCCGAAGGGATCCGTCAGGCCGCTGCCCGGGGCGTAGGCCATAGCGTTCACCGTAAAGTCCCGCCGGGCCAGGTCCTCCCGCAGGCTACGGGTAAAGCGGACCGTGTCCGGCCGTCGGTGATCCGTATAGGTCCCGTCTGTGCGGTAAGTGGTGATCTCCAGCGGCAGACCATCCAGCAGCACGGTCAGCGTTCCGTGGCGCAGCCCCGTCTCCGCCACAGGGTAGCGGCAGAAGATCTGCACCAGCTCTTCGGGCAGCGCCGAGGTAGTCAGGTCCCAGTCGTGCACCTCCGCGCCCAGTACGGCATCCCGCACCGCACCGCCCACCAC
This sequence comes from uncultured Oscillospiraceae bacterium, assembly GCA_934659415.1. GTDB lineage: Bacteria > Bacillota > Clostridia > Oscillospirales > Oscillospiraceae > Enterenecus. The sequence goes on along the minus strand of CAKUHW010000035.1, from coordinate 2,505 downwards.
ATAGGCCTCCCGGCCGGCGCTTTGCAGCAGCGCTATGGCACGCTCCACCTGAGCGGGCAGCCGGAGCTTCATAGCATCGCCCCCTTTTTTTCTATTCTATTTTATTTTCTCTTTTTTGTAAAGTCTGACCGGAACTCCGGTTGGCAAGGGCCGCCTCCCCCGCATAGGCTGATGTGTAAAAAAACAGCAAGGAGGCATCCGGAATGTCCCAGATTCAGTACTTTCTCGGGTCAAATTCCCCCGCGGGATTTTATTCGCTCTACTCCACTCTCTCAGATTCCCGGCGTATAGAGCAGGTATACATTCTGAAAGGCGGGCCGGGCTGCGGCAAATCTTCCTTTATGCGGCGCGTGGCCCGTCACGCGCAGGCTGCCGGGCAGCCCGCCGAAGAGATCCTCTGCTCGGGCGATCCGGATTCCCTGGACGGGGTGCTCCTGCCCGGGCTGGGCGCCGTCATTCTGGACGGCACCGCCCCTCATGTGATCGAGCCCCGCTGCCCGGGCGCGCTGGACCGCTATGTGGACCTGAGCCGCTTCTACGACTGCGCCGCGCTGCGCCCCCTCCGGGCACAGCTGCAGTCCACGACCGAGCAGTACAAAGAGCACTATCAGCAGGCATACCGCTGTCTGGGCGCCGCAGGAGAGCTACGCCGCAATCTGCAGGAGGCCGCAGACCGGCCCGAGGTACGCAGGCATCTGGAAAGGCGGGCCGCCGGTATCATCAAAAGAGAGCTGAAGAGGAGCGGCGGACACGGCGGTACGGAATACCGTTTTCTCTCCGCCCTTACCCACCGGGGCAGCGTCATGCTCTGGGACACCGTGAGCGCGCAGGCGGAACGGGTCTACAGTCTCAGCGACGGCAGCGGGCTGGCCCACAGTCTGCTCGCCCCTATCCTCACCGCTGCCCAGGCGGCAGAGCACCGGGTCATCGTCTGCCCCGACCCCCTTGCCCCGCACAGGCTTGCCCATCTGCTGCTGCCAGACCTGTCCCTGGCTTTTGTCACCTCAGCGCCGGAGGCTCCCTGGCCCCGCCGCGCCTATCGGCACCTGCGCCTGGATGCCATGGCAGACAGCGAGGAGCTTCGCGCACGCAGACCGCAGCTGCGTTTTACCCGGAAGGTAGCGGCCGCGTTGGAGGAAGAAGGGGTCAACTGCCTGGCGCAGGCAAAGCGCACCCACGATGAGCTGGAGCAGATCTACAACCCCCATGTGGACTTCGACGGCGTCTATGCCGCGGCCGATGAGCTGTCGGCAATGCTGCTGGACCAGACTGCGTCCAGATCCGACGCTGTTTGATTTTCCCTCCGGCCTGTGCTATAATGCCAGGGCGCGGCCGCGGCAGGCGGTCTGTCCCTGCTGGGCCGCCATGCAATACACCCAGGAACGAGGTTACCTTGTGATAGTGTTCGATCTGGAATGGGATCAGGGCTGCGGCGGCGAGCCCTTCCATGAGATCCTGCAAATCGGGGCCGTCCGCCTTTCCTCCCTCGGCGGGCGTATCTCCGGCACATTCAACGCCTATGTGCGTCCAACGGTGCACAAAAAGCTTTCGCCGCAATCCAAAAAGCTGCCGGACGCCGCGCTGAGCCTGGCTTCCTGCACCGATTTTTCCGCAGCCTATGCTGACTTTCTCGTCTGGTGCGGTCCGGACCGGGAATTTGCCGCCTGGGGAAATCAAGACCTGAAGGTGCTGGGCGAAAACGCCGCCCGCTGGCAGCTGCCTGCACCTCCGGCGGAATGCTGTCTTGACCTTCAGGCCGCCTTTGGCCGGACCGTCGGCGCGGACCGGCAGCTCTCGCTGGAATGGGCCGCCGCCTACTGCCGTATCCCGGACTGCTTTTCCTTTCACAACGCTCTGCATGACGCCCTTTACGCCGCGCTGTCCGGGGCGTGGATCGCGCCGGAAGCACTGCTCTCCCCCTGTCCCGCCCCGGACCCGGCCAAAGGTTTCTCCTTCTCCGCCGCGTCTTATCCCGCACAGCCCAGAGTGAAGCTCGGCCCCTTTGATACGGCGGAGGACTTGCTGAACAGCCGCCGCACCCGCAGAGTACCCTGCCCGGTCTGCGGACAACCGTGCGCCATATCCGTCTGGTATCCCTGCCACACGCGGTATTTCGGAGGCCTTTCCTGCCCTGAGCACGGGCTTTTCCCCTGCCGGATCACACTTGCGCAGCTGGCGGACGGCAGCTGGCGCGGCCGGCGGGCCGTTCCGCTCCTCACCGAGGAGGTGGAGCGCACCTTTCGCTCTGCCCTTTGCAATGAGCCCCTCCGCTGCCGGGCGCTGCGAAAAAGAAGGCGGAGGAAAAACGGCGCAAGGCCGCAGCAGCCCGCCACCGTCCGGCAGCGTCAGTGAATAAGTTTGGACACAAACGGCCCCGGCAGGACAACTTCCTGCCGGGGCCGTTCCAGGCCGTCAAAAAGCTTAAGGACGTTTTTTGACGGGTTAGTTTACACTTCTTTATTTCAGGTTGAAGAACGCAGCCTTGCCCAGATACTGGGCGGCGTC
>CAKUHW010000034.1 GCA_934659415.1 uncultured Oscillospiraceae bacterium | reverse complement strand
ACCTGGTGCTGGACCGCACCGAGTATATGACCATCCCCATCCTGATTCAGTACCTGAAGGGCAGCTACGGCAGCGTGGATATGGGCGCCACTATGGCTCTGATTCTGCTGTCCATCCTGCCGGTGATCATCTTCTACCTGCTGTGCCAGAAGCACATCATCAAGGGCGTGGCCGCCGGCGCGGTGAAGGGCTGAACCATGGCGGTCATGACCATCAAAGATATCGCACGTCTCTCCGGCTGCGGCGTGGCCACGGTATCCCGGGTGCTCAACCACTACCCGGACGTGAGCGAGGCCACTCGGCGGCGGGTGATGGCGGTGGTGGAGGAGTACGGCTTTCAGCCCAACAACAACGCGCGAAACCTCAAGCAGCAGTCCGGCCGCCGGGTGGCCATCATCGTAAAGGGCACGCAGAACATGCTCTTTGCCGATATGGTGGAGCATGTGCAGCAGAGCCTTCAGGACCACACCGTGGACGCCGCCCTCTACTATCTGGACGAGGACGCCAACGAAGTGGCCTTTGCCCGGCAGGTATGCCGGGAGTACAAGCCGCCCGCCATTCTGTTCCTGGGGGGCGACCTGGAGTACTTCCGCCACGACTTTCACTCCATTACCGTCCCCTGTGTCCTGCTCACCAATACGGCCCAGGCGTTCCGCTATCCCAACCTGTCCAGCGTCACCACCGACGATGAGGCCGGGGCGGAGACCGCGGCGGATTTTCTCTTTGAATGCGGACACCAGAAGATCGGCATTCTGGGCGGCAACTGGTCCTGCTCTCAGATCGGCTTCAGCCGCGTGCAGGGCTGCCGGCGCAGCTTTGAGCGCCGCGGCCTGCCCTTTGACGCCGACCGCATCGGCGAGCCCTGCCGCTACTCCATGGAGGGCGGATACGCCGCCGCCGGCCGTCTGCTGGATCGCTGCCCGGAGCTCACCGCTATTTTTGCCCTGTCCGACGTGATCGCCATCGGCGCCATCCGGGCCCTGCGGGACCGCGGTCTGCGGGTGCCGGAGGATGTGTCGGTCATCGGTTACGACGGCGTGCCCCTGTCCCGCTATCTGGTCCCCTGCCTGACCACCGTCCGGCAGGACACCGCCGGTATTGCCCGCCGGGGCGTAGAGCTACTGCTGGAGCGTATGGAGCACGATGATCTCTCCCCCGTCCACGAGCAGGTCGCCTACCGGCTTCTGGCCGGTGAGAGCGTTGCACGGCTCGAACTGTAAATGTCTTGTATTTTCTGCGGCAAATAGTCCGGCCTGTTATTTCATTTTCGGTTTGACGGCTTACCCGTCAAAAAACGCCCTTGAGTTTTTTGACGGACTGAGCCCTCGGGCCGCGCCGAAGCGCGGCCCGAGGGCTTCTCTTATGCCTCCAAGCTGGCGACGCCGGACCAATGTCTGGAGCTGCTGCGCAGCGGCGACGTGGTCACCTGCGCCTCGGACTGCAACGAACCGGCGTCCATTCTCGCCCGGCTGCACACGGCAGCCCCCCGGCTGCGCGGCGTAGTACTGCGCAAGGGGCGCTGCGGCCGGTACGCCGCCGTCGGCGGGCCGGATATGGCCGGGCATACCGATACAGAGGCTTTCTTTTTCGGGCCGGATCTGGCGGAGGGCTTTCTCCGGGGCAGCACCTCCTTTCTGCCCACCGAAACTATGTGGACTACGTGGTCACAGAGTACGGCGTGGCCGCCCTGCGGGGCCGCAGCGTGCGCCAGCGCACCCTGGCGCTGATCGGCATTGCCCATCCCGACTGCCGGGCGGAGCTCACCGCCCGGGCGAAAGAGCTGCTGTACATCTGAGCGGCTCCGGAGCAGCACACACAAAACAAGGCCCCGCGGCGGAGCACAGATCTCCGCCGCGGGACCTTCCATTATAAATAACAAAGGTACTGTTTCACACCCTCCGCTCCAGTATCCGCACAGGCTGGCCGTCAACGGACTCACCCTCGCGGACCACGGCAAAGCCCATGGCCTGCCAGAAGGTCTCCGCGGGCCCGTTGCACTTCAGGCAGGCCAGGCGCACCCCGTCCATCCCCGCGTCCTTGGCGGCGGACAGCAGCGCGTCCACCGTCTTCCGGCCCACGCCGGTGCGGTGGAGCGGCCCGGCCACCTCAAGCAGGCCCACAAACAGCGTCCGCTCCCTGGGATACCCCTCCACAAGGTCCAGCAGCACCGCAGGCCGGCCCTCCCGCCACAGGGCAAGGAAATGCTTCTGCTGCGCCGTGCACCGGGGGGGCAGCGCAGCGCGGTCAGCCCGCAGGGTGTCCAGGGTGGGCGCTTCGCCCTGCATGGCGTAGTAGGCGGGATTGCTCCGCATCAGCTCCAGCACCGCCTCTTCATCCTGCCCGGTCACCCCGCGCACCTCAAAGCCGGGCAGCGCCGCGGCCAGGCCCTCTTCCAGCGGTACGTCGGGCAGCGGCCCCTTTGTCCCGACGCAGCGGTTGATGGGCGTACCCATGGCGTGAAACTTTTCCTCATAATCCGTCATGACGCCCCGGACCCCGTTCCCGTGCAGGTCGCGGGTCACCTGGCTGAGGGCGAAGCCCGCCTTGGGGAACTGGAACAGCGACCATTCAAAGAGATCGCGGTTGTCCGTTTTGAAGCGGATCTCGCCGCCGGAGCGCAGCACCTCGCGGTAGCCCCGCAGAAAGTTCTCGTGGGTAAGCCTGCGGGGGGCGTGCTTGACCGAGGGCCAGGGGTCGCAGAAATTGATATACAGCAGGTCCACCTCGTCCGGCGCAAAATAGCGGCTGAGCTCCGCCGCGTCCCCGTCAATAAAGAACACGTTGGTCAGACCTCTCTCCCGGCAGCGCTCCATGGCGATGACCATGGCGTCCGCCACCCGCTCCACCGCCACATACAGGTCCTCCGGGTGGGCGGCCGCGGTCTCCGCGGTAAAGCGGCCCTTGCCGCACCCCAGCTCCAGCCGCAGCGCGCCGGCCGACGGCATCAGCGTGCGCCATTTCCCCCGGTACTCCTCCGGCTGACGGATCCACAGGCTGCTGCATGCCTCCATCCTGGGCTCCAGATTTTTCTTTTTTCTCATCCGCATGGTGATCCACCTCAGTAAAAGTCTGGAGCCAGTATACTACAAAGCCTTGCAAAGAACAAGAATATCGGGTACAATATTCCGGTCCGGTCTGGATTTTCCGCCCCTTACGGGCTCCGGGCGGACAAGCTGAAAACGGAGGCGGCGGCATGAATCCCATTATCAAGTGGCCGGGGGGCAAATCCCGGGAGCTGAAGCAGATCCTGCCGCTCATCCCGGCGTATGACCGGTATCTGGAGCCCTTTTTCGGCGGCGGCGCCCTGTTTTTCCACCTTGCCCCCAAAGCGGCCGCCGTCAACGACGTCTCCTCCGCCCTGATGGAGTTCTACGCTCTGGTCAAGGCCCGGGACAGCGGGCTCCACCGGCTGCTGCTGTGCTACGACGGCAGCTTCCGCGCCCTGGTCCGCGCCTGTGACCGGCGGATGGACGCGCTGCTCCCCCTCTATGCCGCGCTGAAGGGAGGCCGTCTGTCCGGCGAACAGCTGCGCGCCGCGCTGGAGGGCATTGCGGCGGAGCTCGCCGACGAGCTCGCCCCGGCCTTTGGCCCGGAGCTGCTGCCGGACCGGGACCTGTTCTGCGGCGATCTATGCGGGATGGCCGCGGACAAGTTTGTCCGCACGGTAAAAAACGATGAAAAGAGGCCCTTCTCTGGGGAGGATCTGCGGGAAAACCTGCTCACCGGCTTTACCAGCGGCTACTATATGCATTTCCGCCGGATCTTCAACGACCTTGCCCTGGGAAGAGCCGCGGGCCGGTCCCCCCAGTACCGTGCGGCCAACTTCTACTTTATCCGGGAGTACTGCTATGGCTCCATGTTCCGCTACAACGCCGCAGGCGAGTTCAATATCCCCTACGGCGGCATGAGCTACAACCGCAAGGACCTGGAGGGCAAGATCGCCGCCATGTTCAGCGCGGAAACGGCCGCCCTCTTCTCCGGCGCGCAGCTCCACTGTGCCGATTTCGAGGAATTTCTCGCCCGCGTCCGCCCCACCGGCCGTGACTTTCTGTTTCTCGACCCACCCTATGACACGGACTTTTCCGACTACGAGGGCCGCGCCTTCGGCCGCGCCGATCAGGAGCGTCTGGCCGCCGTCCTGCGCGAGACCCCGGCCCGGTTCATTCTGGTCATCAAGAACACGGCCTTCATCCGCAGCCTGTACGAGGGGCGGTTCCGCATCCTCAGCTTCGACAAGCAGTATACCTACAACGTCCGCAGCCGCAATGACCGGGATGTGGAACACCTGATCATTACCAATCTCCCCCCGCAAAACTGAAACGCCCCATATATGCACACGGAGGAATCGCCGCTGCGGCGATTCCTCCGTATTCTGTCCATCGATGACTTCTTACCATCGATTCACAAGGGAAAACACGCCTGACAGCGATGGTGCCGGGTGCAGATTGTGTGCCTCAGAATTCGGAGCGGTATTCAAAGCGTCCTGCATCGCTGTTCCATACATAAATTTCGCGAAGATCTTCTCCAAGTCGGTATAAAATCGAATCGTCTACAAGAAAATATGCGTCCGTCACGTTTGATGGGGGAACAGCCTCAGGCATTGACTCCCATGTCGACCCGTTTATTCTGAATAGCTGGAGGTTATATGTTGAAAGCCCTTGGTAAGTAGTGGTTCCAACATAAAGAATATAATAAGTTCCATCCTTTGATGGAAGAAATCTGATTTGAACGTCATCTGCCGCTAATTCACTGCTGGCAACTACCTGTAAGTCCTCAGCGGCAAATACTACTGCCAACGTTCTGTCAAGTCCACCAACATGGCTCATTGATCTGTACTTGAAAAGTACGCAGATCTCTTCTGCCGTTGGGGATGAAAAGCTTCCATATTGAATAGAATCCAGATCCATCTCCTTGACATCACTCACAAAAGGTTCCCTTAAGAGGGCTGCACTGTCCAATAAGCACTTCTGAAATTCATATGAAGCATCTGCCCTCTGCCTTTCTGCTCCACAGGCTGACAATACAAGCAGCAGAAGCACCAAGAGCAAGCATACTGCTGAATTCAGCCGGATAGATATTCTGTCGAACTTCACTTCTATTCCTCCCTGGCAAAAATCAGATCAATCTGCAAAACGCAGTATCACAGTTACTATAGTAATAGCAGAGAATATCAGAGGCGCGGTATCCATTTTTGGCCAACATGGCAGCTCCCATCTGGCAAAGGCCATAGCGATGCCCTCCATAACCTGAGTTAATGTCTACACAGGACACAGTCTTTAGTGCAGGCTGTGTAGGGTGGGTAAGAGTTCCTTGATTGCCACAGCTGGAGAAAAAAGCTCCCCAAATATAGTCGTAAGAGCTTACATTCGGCTTATGAAACACAACCACTGTTGCAGGGGCTCCGTTAACGGTGTAGAAAATGTCAGCCGCTGCATTAATAGCTGCCTGTGTCACTTTTGAAGGATCATAGTTTTGACAACAAGATGTCGCACAGACCTCGTAATTACTATGGTTAGAGTAGACGCTCTGCGCATATTCCAGAAACGTGTTGGCAGCTATAGCCTGCGCACAGTACAACTGCCACGTTTCCGTTTCCGTCAATCCCCTGTCAGTATAATAACCGGTACCATATAGTTCAGATGAGATCACCGTATAAATATAGACCTCCCGATTGACAGACCTAACTGCACCATTGTAAAAAACACTTACAGAAGCGCTTACATCCGGGACTGCAGACATTGCGCGGGAGACGGCAGAAATGCCATACGTATCGCAATCAACGATATCAGGCGGAACAGTTTGTCCGCAAGTATGCGCAACGGATATCTCACGATTTTTCACAACAGAGGCAGTTGTGCTGATGTAAAAAGTGAAAATAGTTGCGCCATCCGCGGCATCGACCCCGTAATTTGTGTAGCTTGCAGTACAATAGCCATTTGCAGAAATTGACCAGTCATACTGACCGGAAGCAACACCGAAAACTTGGAAGCGTCCATCAGTTCCGGTACTTACCACAGGAGTACCATTAATAGAAATAGCGGCCCCGCCGACAGGCAGTTCGGTATCGTAATCAAGTACTATGCCCACAACATTAGCGTTTTGGTTTGGGGCAGAAAGCGAACTCTGCAAAGCGGTCGGCATAGATACAGTTGCAGAAATTTCAGCATAGTCAAGGAAGTTATTACTCAGATCATTTTGGGTTACAGCAAGGCTTTCATGTAAAAGAGCGACACCTTTACTGTCGGAAAATACATGCGGGGAAGCATCTTCGGAATATGTATCGGCACGATCCGCAGCAAAAGCGGATGTTCCTAAAATCATGCAAAAGGCCGCCAGAAGTATTATAACAGATTTTTTCATGTAAATCCCCTTCTTATAGCACAAAATTATAGTTTAGGTGTACTGAAAAGCCGCATAAAACCCACTTTCTGCCCCATCAGTCAGATAGGATATTACCGCCAACCGGCAGCCATCTCGTCCTTCACCTCCAATTTATATATTTTTTCGTTTCCCCCTATCGACTTATCCAGACTGATCTTTTCATTACAGTTAGCCTCCCTTCTATTTCTACTCACTCTATAAAACGGAGGATAACGCGAAAAGCGGACAGCAAAATCCACTTCTTTCATTTTTTGTCGTAATATACAGTTTTAAATCACGAATTATGTGCAGGATGTTATAAACCCGTGCTGAAGAGACTATGTTCGTCGTGCTGCCGAGATTTTCCCGGGTCCATGCTGCATCATTCACAAGGCTGGTATCTGTCCCTATGCCCGGAGCAACTGCTCCCACAGGGAGTAAGGCGAAAAGGTTACTCTCTTTTTGCACTCCGCAAAACTGAAACGCCCCATATATGCACACGGAGGAATCGCCGCTGCGGCGATTCCTCCGTGTGTTTTATCCGGCATAGTCCGGTCTATTCCCCGGCACTCTGCGTTTCAAGCATGGCGCGCAGCTCATCCAGGGAGAGCGGGCGTCCGCCTCCCCTGTGGAGCATGCAGTGGCAGTTGGCGCACACGGGCTTCATGTGCTCCACCGCCTCGCTGATGCAGGCGGCCACGCCCTTGTCTGAGTATTGGTAGATCGGATTTTCATGGTGGATCTGGATATATCCCCGGCCGCGCTCGCCGTACCGCTCATAAAAATCAAACCCGCAGACGGCGCACCGGAGCCTTCCGTCCACCGTATAGTGATCCATCGCGGCCTGCCGCAGCTTGCCGGAGCGCGCCCGCACCTTTTCATTCCGGACCGTCGCCCCGCCTTCCAGGATGACGTCGTTCTCATCGTAGATATAGAGCTTATGCTTTTTCCCCTGGGCGGAGTAGACCTCCGCCGCCAGCTTCCTGGTCTCTGTATAGGAAAAATGTCGCTCGAAGAGGAAGGCAAGGTAGCTTCGGTTCTCCTCCACCGCCCGCTCTCCCCGCTCCGTCAGGTGAAAGCAGCCCCGCTTATCCTTCACGGTATAGGCGCTCATCCCGTTGGCGCTGTAGTGAGAGCCCATCAGGTTTCTCACCTTCTGCGAGAATTTCGTATCCCGGCGCCCGGCCAGGATCTCCGCATCCTCCCCCTCAGGCCCGAACGCGGCAGAGAGTTTCCGGATCACCTCGCTCGTATTCGCCTTGCCCGCCTGTGCGATCACATACAGGGCGGGCAGAAACAGTTCATTCTCCGTGATTCTCTTCTCCATGCTGTGCTCTCCTCCTCCGCCGTTATCCTCCTGACTGCGGGGCTATTTTAGCACATTTTCCCCGTCCGCGCAATCCGCATCAGAAGGTGATCGCACCGACGGGGCAGAGAGAGGCGCACAGACCGCAGCACTCACACAGAGAGGGCTCCACCCGGGCCGTGCCGTTCTCCAGCCGCAGCGCCCGGCAGAAGGCGATCCTTGTGCAGGCTCCGCATCCCCTGCAGCGCGTCTCATCCACCCTGGCCGGAGGGCCGATGGCGTAGTCCAGCGCGCTGTTGGGCACCACATAGCGCAGCGCCAGGGCCCGCATGGCGTCCACCGTCCCGTAGCCATGGGCCTCCATGAAGGCCAGGATGTCCTCATTCAGCCGCTTCAGCACCTCAAAGCCGTTCAGCATCACCTCGGTAAACAGGAACGTCAGGGACGCGCCGAACATGATGGTCTCAATGGCGTGGGCCGCCGCGGAGATCCCGCCGCCGCCCATCACCGGCAGCTCCGGACAGGCCATGGCCGCCTCCGCCACCACCCGGTTGGAGGCCGGCCGGATCGCCGGACCGTTGATTCCGCCGAAGCTGCACCGGGTCAGGTCGGCCAGCTGCGGCCGCCCGCCCTGCTCGATGTCGATGGGAAACACACCTCTGGGGCTGCAGAACACGGTGACGCCCGCCGCCCCTGCCGCCCGGGCTGCCCGGCACAGCGCCGCGGTGTCCGTCCCGTCCCCCGAGAACTTCACCCAGACCGGAATGGCCAAATGCCGGGTGAGGGCGGCAATGATCTCCCCGGCCAGCGCCGGGTCCTGACTGAGAGAGGCTCCGTACTGAAAGCCCCGGCCGCCCTGTCCCGTCTGAGCAGGGGGATTGGGACAGGCGAAGTTCAGCTCCAACCCGTCCGCACCGGCCTCCTGAAGCTGCTGTCCCAGCGCCGTCCAGGTGTCCGCATCCGCCCCGGCCCCCAGGATATTCACCAGCAGGGGGATATCGGTCTCCTGCCGGCACTGGCGGATGAGCTCCGCTGCCCTGGCCGGGCTCAGGCGGCGGTCGCTGGGATTGAAAAAGTAGCTCCCCCGCCTGGCATACATTTTACGCACTCCCGGCCGCGGCTCGGACCATGCCGTCTGC
>CAKUHW010000033.1 GCA_934659415.1 uncultured Oscillospiraceae bacterium | reverse complement strand
ACAACTTACCCATGAGACCGCTCCTCTGGCTTTCTCCCTCCGAGTTCGCTGTCCAATATGTTTGACAAACCTACAAGGAGAGAATACGCATTTCCCGCATTGAATCGCCGGACAATCTGTGGTATACTGTGTTGATCGTTCTCATCTCTCTCTGGAAAGGAGCGCGGCAAGCATGACACAGCAGCAGCAGAAGGCCGTGCTCGGCCTGTCCGGCGGGGTGGACTCCTCTGTGGCCGCCCTGCGGCTGCAGAGGGCGGGGTATGAGGTCCACGCCTGCTATCTGGATATCGGTCTGGGCGGGGAGGAGTCCGCCCGGGTCACGGCGGAGCGGCTGGGCCTGGCCTTTACGGTACTACCGGTGGCGGAGGAGCTGGAGCGCCATGTGTGCAGCAAGTTCTACGAGGGATATCTCTCCGGGCGCACTCCCATTCCCTGCGCTCTGTGCAACCCCACGGTAAAATTCCCCTCCCTGCTGGCCCTGGCCGACCGGGTGGGCGCGCCCTACGTGGCCACCGGCCACTACGCCCGCATCGGCACCGGACGGGACGGCGGACCCATCCTGCTGCGGGGCATGGGGGGCAACGACCAGTCCTACATGCTGGCCCGGCTGCCCAGGACCATGCTCTCCCGCATTTTGTTCCCCCTGGGGGACGTGGAGAAGACCGTCACCCGCCGGGAGGCGGAGGAGGGAGACCTGCCCTCCGCCCACCGGCCGGACTCCATGGAGATCTGCTTCATCCCCGACCAGGACTACGCCGCCTGGCTGGACCGCCGGGGCGGCACGCCGGGACCGGGCAATTTTGTGGACGGGCAGGGGAAGGTGCTGGGCGTCCACAAGGGCTTCCACCACTACACGCTGGGGCAGCGGCGGGGGCTGGGCGTCCCGGCGGACGGGCGGCTGTTCGTGTCCGCCATCCGGCCGGAGCGCAACGAGGTAGTCCTCTCCCACGGGGAGGACCTGGGCCGCAGCAGCATTCTCTGCAGCGAACTGAACTGGCTGGCGGAGGAGCCTCTGGCCGCACCCCGGCGGGTGACCGCCAGGCTGCGCCACTCCCGCCGGGCGGACCCGGGCACCCTGACCCCCCTGGGGGACGGCCGGATCCTGCTGGAGACCGACGCCCCTGCCCGGGCCCCTACGCCCGGACAGCTGGCTGTATTTTATGAGAACGAACAAGTTTTGGGAAGCGGGTGGATTTTATGAAATTATTACCTATTTGCGGACGTACCTGGTATGTGGATGCCGATGCCTTCATCGGCGTCTACCGTCTGGATGAGGGACGGTGTATCCTGGTGGACAGCGGCCAGAGCTTCGAGCGGGAGGAGCTGGCCGCCCTGCTGGCCCGGGAAGGGCTGACGCCGGCGGGGGTGCTCAACACCCACGTCCATACCGACCACAGCATCAACAACCGCTGGCTGCGGGAGCGGTACGGCAGTTTGATCGCCGTGCCCGAGGGGGAGGCCCACCTGCTGGGCAGCGCCGCCGCCCTGCGGGGGTATCTGTACTGCTGCTCCCCCGGAACGCTGGAGCGGCAGCTGGGGGACATGCTCTGCCCGGCGGACCGGCTCATCCCGTCGGAGGACGGCCTGTTCTCCTTCTGCGGGGCAGACTTCCGGGTGGTGCACACCCCGGGCCACTCGGAGGACCATGTGTGCCTGATCACCCCGGACAACGTGTGCTGCGCCGGGGACGCCGTTCTGAGCCCCGACGACCAATCCAAGCTGCCCTACGCCTACTGCGTGGAGCAGATGCTGGAGAGCACCCGCCGGGTGGAGGCACTGGACTGCGCCGCCTTCCTGCTGGCCCACCGGGGGGTCTGCACCCAGATCCTGCCCGCCGCCCGGCACACCAGGGGGCTCTTCCTCAGCAGGGCCGCGGATATCGCCGCCCTGGCCGACGCCCCGGTGACCATGGGAGAGCTGTGGGAGCGGACCGCCCGGCACTTTGCCCTGCACGGGGAGGACCCTGTGGAGGCCCTGAAGCTGGAGCGCAACTTCCGCTGCCTGCTGGACTATCTCGTCGACACCGGCGCGCTGCCCCTGCGCGCCCGGGACGGCGTGGCCCTTGTGGGGCCGGAGGGAGAGGGCGGCGCCCTTTGAGGCCGGATGTGATCGTGATCTGCGGCCCCACTGCCTCAGGTAAGACCGCCCTGGCCGCCGCCCTGGCCCGGGAGCTCGGCGGGGAGGTGGTGAGCGCGGACTCCATGCAGGTCTACCGCCGCATGGACATCGGCACCGCCAAGCCCACGGCGGAGGAGATGGGGGACGTGCCCCACCACATGATCGACGTGGCCGACCCGGAGGAGAACTACTCCGTGGCCCGGTATGTGCAGGAGGCCATCCCCGTGGTGGACGGCATTCTTGCCCGGGGCAGGGTGCCCATCGTGGCTGGGGGCACGGGGCTCTATATCGACAACCTCATCGCCGGGCGGCAGTTCGCCCCCTTCCCGGCGGAGAGCGGCCTGCGGGAGGAGCTGCAGGCCCGGGCCCGGAGAGAGGGTCTGGCGGCTCTGGCCGCCGAGCTGGCCCAGGTGGACCCGGAGACCGCCGCACGCCTGCACCCCAACGATGAAAAGCGCATCATCCGCGCCCTGGAGGTGTGGCAGGCCACGGGCCGGACCCTGTCCCAGCACGACCGGGAGAGCCGGGCCGTCCCGCCACGGTACGCCGCCCTCACCATCGGCCTGGACTTTGCCGACCGGGCGGACCTGCGCGCGCGCATCGACCGGCGGGTGGACGAGATGATGGAGCGGGGCCTGGAGGAGGAGGTGCGCGGCCTGCTGGCCGGGGGCCTGTCCCCCGGGTGCACCGCCATGCAGGCCATCGGCTACAAGGAGCTGGCCGCCGCCCTGGCGGAGGGCCGCCCGGCTGCGGAGGGCGCGGAGGAGATCAAGCTGCGCTCCCGGCAGTACGCCAAGCGGCAGCTCACCTGGTTCAGGCGAAACAGGGACGTGCGCTGGTTCCGCTGGGAAAAAGATCCTGAAATTTCCAAAGCCCTTGCTTTTTCGACACGTTCCGCCGCCGACTGTGGGTTACAATAGCAGCACTCCCGGGGCATGAGCTCCGGAAAAAGAAAAGGAGTGCAGATCCATATGAGCTTTACCGCAGTCGCTATGAACAGACCGTCCGACCTTCAGCCCGGCGCCCCCGTAAACCTTCAGGACGCCTTTCTGTCCGCCGCCCGCCGCAGCGCCGCGCGGGTCACCGTGTTTCTGATGAACGGCTATCAGCTGCGCGGGGTCATCACCGCCTACGATCCCTACGTGGTGTCCGTCTCCTCCGACGGCAGACAGCAGCTGATCTACAAGCACGCCATTTCCACCATCGCCCCCGAGCGGCCCCTGGAGCTGAAATAGGCCCCGGGCCGTCCCCCCCGGAGAGAGGAGCAGCTTCCATGAAAGAGAGCACCCTGGCCACCAAGATCATGATCGCCGTCCTGTGCGCCGGCGTGCTGCTCTACCTGGGGCTCTATTTCCTGCTGGGCCTGCACGACGATCTGGCCACCACCGTGGCCTATGCCAGCACGGTGGACGTGGGGGCCCAGGCCAACGGCATCATCGTCCGCCGGGAGCAGGTGCTGGAGCAGGGGGGCAGCTATGTGGACCTGGCCCTGGACGAGGGGGAGCGGGCCGCCGTGGGGGACACCGTGGCCCTGGTCTACTCCGACGCCTCCGCCCTGCGCACCACGGCGGACATACGCGCCCTGCGCGCGGAGATCGACCAGCTGCAGTACGCCCTGGACGCCGGGACCCGGACGGCGGACACCGCCCGGCTGGACGAGCAGGTGCGCGCGGCCATGGTCTCTCTGCGCGCCCTGTCCACGGGGGGAGACCTGTCCGGACTCAGCGAGGCCGCCCTCACCCTGCGCACGGCGGTGTTCCGCCGGGACTACACCTACGGAGACCTGGGGGCCGCAGAGCAGCTGTCCCAGCTGATCGCGGACAGGCAGGCGCAGCTGAAGGGGCTGGAGCAGAGCCTGGCCCAGGTGTCCCGCACGGTGCGTGCGCCGGTGTCCGGGGTGTTCTCCGGGGAGACGGACGGCTATGAGGCCCTTCTCACCCCGGACATGCTCTCCACCCTGACGGCGGCGCAGCTGCAGACCCTGCTGGACAGCCCGGCTCCCGCCGCCGGCGGGGCGGTGGGCAAGCTCATCACCGAGTCCGTCTGGTATCTCGCCCTGCTGCTGGAGCCGGCGCAGGCCGGAGGGCTGACCCAGGGAGAGCGCTATACCGTGGTATTCTCCCGGGACTACTACGGCGAGGTGACCATGACCCTGGACCGGCTGGACGCCGGGGAGGACCGGGTGCTGGCAGTGTTCTCCACCCGGGACCATCTGGCAGACACCACCCTGCTGCGGGTGCAGCGGGTGGAGGTGGTGGTCCGGCGCCTTACCGGCGTGCGCATCCCCACCAAGGCCCTGCGGGTGCAGACGGACACCGTCACCCGGGAGGACGGGTCGGCCTACGAGGAAAACACCTACGGCGTTTACACCGTGGTGGGGTCCCAGGCGGAGTGGCAGAGCGTCCGGGTGCTGTATACGGGGGACACCTACTATCTGGTGGAGCCTGTCGATCCGGACGCCGCCGGGCGGCTGCGCGCCGGGGATACGGTGATCCTCTCCGGCGGCGAGCTGTACGACGGGAAGGTGGTGCGCTGAGGGGCGGCCCGTCAGGGCGGCCCCGCGTCCGTTGACCGGCCTGAATTTTTCCGCATTTTCGCCCTGCCGCTGTTGACACGGGGGGCGAAATGCGCCATAATAATAGGGATTCGGGACCACATTTACGAGAACCGGCCGCTATCCTGTGTTCAGCACCAGGGGCCGACACAGAAGGGAGTTTTACCTATGGGCCTTTTTGACGAGCTCAAGCGCCTTGCCCGCCCCTACGAGGACGAGGAGGACGAGGACTATGCAGAGGAGGAGTTCACCCCTGTGAGCACCAGAGACAGCAGCCGCGAGTCCACCCGTGACACCGCCCGCGACCTTCCGGAGCGCCGGGGAAACAAGGTGGTCAACATCCACACCACCACCCAGCTGCAGGTGGTGCTGGTGAAGCCCGAGCGCTTTGAAAACGCCTCCGAGATCGCCGACCATCTGCGCAACAAGCGCACGGTGGTGCTCAATCTGGAGCAGACCGACAAGAACATCGCCCGCCGCCTCATCGACTTTCTCTCCGGCGTGGCCTACGCCAACGAGGGCACCATCAAGAAGGTGGCCCTGTCCACGTACATCATCACGCCCTACAATGTGGAGATTCTGGGCGACCTGATCGACGAGCTGGAAAACAACGGGCTGTACTTCTGATCAAGGCGAAAGGAGGACCTGCTCCATGATGACTCCCCAGGAGGTGGCCAGCCACGCCTTTGCCAAGGCGACGCTGGGCGGCTATAACATGGCCATGGTGGACGAGTTTCTGGACGCGCTCACCGAGGATTACACCGCGCTTTACAACGACAACGCCATTTTGAAAAATAAGCTGAAGGTCCTGTCCGACACCGTGGAGGAGTACCGCGCCACGGACAACGCCATGCGCAAGACCCTTCTGGCGGCCCAGCGGATGGCCGACTCCATCGTGGCCGAGGCCGAGCAGAAGCGCAGCAGCCTGGTGCAGGACGCGGAGGACGCCGCCGCCGTGCGGGTGAGAGAGCTGCGGGAACAGCTGCACGCGGAGGAAGCCCGGCTGAAGGAAGCCCGGGCGGCCACCGCGGAGTACGCCGCCAAGCTGCGCGCCCTGCAGGAGCGGCAGCTCGCCATGCTGGAGGAGCTGGAGGCCCTGGCCCCGCCCCAGGCGCGCCCTGCCGAGCCCTTCGCCGCCGCGCCTCAGGAGCCGGAGGCCGGGGAGGCCCCCCAGTCCCAGCCCGTCCCCGCCGCTGCCCCCCAGCCGGAGGAGGCGTCCGACCCGGATGTCACCCGCCGCTTTGAGGACCTGCAGTTCGGCCAGGACTACGAGATTCAGTGAATAGGAACAGATCGGGAGCGGTGAAACTGCGTTTCACCGCTCCCTTTATTTCTCAAAATCACGATAGGAGATGAGTTCAATGGGTCCTCGCACGCTCTTGTCAGGCATGTTTGCCCTTCTTTTCTGCCTTCTGCCGGCAGGCTGTGCCGGAGACGCCGGAGTTCCCGCGGAATCCCCCGTGCTGCCCGGCGGGGCGGTATCGCCTGCGCCGGAGCCGGACACCGCCCCGCCGGACGTCCTCCCCTGGACCGTGCCTGAGGCGGCGGGCGCGCCCTCCTACGAGGACTACTTCGCCCAGGTGCGTGAGTACGGCTACGGCAGCGCAGACTACAACGCCGTGCGGGGCGTCGCGGTGGGGGAGCACTATACGGCGGACTGGGCGGATGGGATGCTGTCCGTCTTCCACGAGCCGGAGCATGCGCTCCAGTGGAACGTGGCAGAGCTGGAGGACTTTCAGGTGCTGCTCTGCCAGCCGGACTGGATCTATGGCGTTCTCAACGGGACAGAATTGGTCCGCATCGACTACTACGGCAGGACCACAGAGGTCCTGTTCACCGATGCCTCGGGAGCGGTCGCCCGGCACAATGAGCCGCTGTGGCTGGCAGACGGCAAAGTTCTGTACTTCTGGGCGGGCGCGCCGGAGGGAGGGCTCGGGGCCTATCGGCTATACCTGCCGGAAAAGCGGACGGACCTGCTGCGGACCATGACGCAGGATGAACTGGAACCCCTCTGGTTTTCCGGTTACGCCGGCACGGAGCGGCAGGAGACGGCATGGCATCTCAGCGGTCTCTCTCCGGTGTCCAGCCTGGAGTTCGTGTGGACGGAGGACGACCCCGCCTTTTATGCTCTCTATGCGCAGCTGCTCTCCGATCCGGCCGCATTTGAACGGTACTTCGCCCCCGCATCGGGTGAGGAGGGAATGTTCGCCGCCCTGGGTGAGATCACCCGCGACTACCGGCTCACTCCGTGGACGTCGTGCTACTGTCATGCCGCCGAGGGGGTCTGTCTGGAAAAGGGCTACTCCGCCTATTCCGTCCACATCGGCCGGACGCCGTGGTGGAAGGAGGCATGAGGGGGGGCACAGCCAAGGCGACATTTTGCACATAACCAGCGGGTTTGAATTATGCACTCCGACAAAATAGCGCAAAATTAAAAATTTACTGTCCGGAAATCGTCCCTTCTCTCGTTTTATTATATAGACAGAGAACAGAGAGGGGTGAGTCCGATGGGCCGTTAAATCCGCCGCAGAGTCGAACCTGCTGAGCCGGTGCGCTCCATTTTTGTCCGCTGCGGCAGCCGCTGAAGGAGTTCAGTCTTAACTCCCCACACGGAAGCTGCGTTACCATTATGTTTCGAGGAAAGGATGGCATATCATGAAGAAGAATCACCTGAAAGCCCTTTTATCGCTCGTGCTGGCCGCTGTGATGATTTTCTCCGCCAGTCTGCTGGCGTTTGCCTCTGACCAGACCCAGGCCGTATCGGATGCGGCTCTGGCCTATCTGGAGAAAAATACCTACGCCCGCTACTTCTATGAGCCGCAGGATATGCGGGAGTATACCATCAAGTCCGTTCCCCAGGCCGAGCAGACTGCCCTGGCCGCGGCTCTAAGCGGGTACGCGCAGTTCCGCGAGGAACAGGAGACCGTTCCCTATGAGACGGCGGCCGTGGACGACGGTACGCTGGACAGCTTTGTGTCAAACCTCAAGCTATTTGAAGATGAGGTTGCCTATTACGCCCATCTGAACGAACTGGAGCAGACTGCATATGCGTATTTCACCCCTTCCTACCGCGTGGTGGATTGCGTGGTGGACGGCGCCTATGCGACTGTCAACGTGTATGAGACCCTCGACTTCCAGTATTCTGACCTTGACGAGCCCTCCGCCATGATCACGCACTACTATGTGTCCCTGGTACAGTTCGAGGGCGAGTGGCTGATCGCGGCGGTCGAGTCGGACAGCCTGTTCCACCAGATGTATCGGAACACCGGCTTTGACCTGGAGGCTGAGTTGGCGCAGGTGGACCTCGCCCATGACCGCGCCGTCGAGGTCGAGGCCCAGCAGCCGGCCGAGCCTCAGACCGAACAGCCCGCCGATCCGCACACGGCGCAGGTTACCAGACCCTATATCGCACAAAACGCGGTCAACTACGCGTTTACTTACGCTACCTCTGCGGATTCCGGCAATGATCCCACCTATCGGAACGAGAAGTTCTATTATGCCTCTGGGGCGTCCTGCCAACTGTTCGTCTCTCAATGTGTCTGGGCCGGTTTTGGCGGCAGCAATACCCAGACGGACATCAACAACCGCAAAGGAATGGACACCTCGGGCAGTTGTCAGTGGTGGTCTACCAAAACGGGATATAATAACGTTAAATACGGGGGGGACGCAAACGACTTGAGTTGGAACAGTTGGATCCTCGTCTCTCAGTTCAGAAACTACATTGACTACGTAAAGAGCCACTCTACCGAAACCGGTATTGTTGCCGATACGAACACGGTTGCCTACAACTCCGATGATATGGTCGGCAGTTCCGGGCTGACTGAGACCGACCTGCTCGGTGCGGTGCTGCACGTCAAGGGTCTGAAAAGCACCGGTGAAGAAGCCGCGCTCGCCCATGCGGTGATCGTAACAAAGGCGACCGGCACCACCCGGAGCACCGTCTACTACACCTCTTATAACAACTGCGCCAAAAACGTAAAGGTCTCCATTGGCTTCCCCAGCGGCGGGACTAATAACGGGATTTATGTGATGGTCCCCCGTTCTCTGCGGGGCGCGAACGGCCTTACTGCCACTTACCTCTACGGCGATTTGCAGAACGCGATCAAGATGGGACCTTCCGGCAAAAGCGTTACGCTTTATGGCCGTGCAAAGCCCGGTGTTTCCACCCTGTGGCTC
>CAKUHW010000032.1 GCA_934659415.1 uncultured Oscillospiraceae bacterium | reverse complement strand
GCAGAAAGCAGAAAGGAAGTGTCCGGTATGTATGAGATCAGAACAGTGCGCGGCCATGTGGAGGTCTATCTGAACGGGAGCTTCTGCTTCTCTGCCGACACGGCGGGAGAGGCGGAACGGGAGCTGGAGGAGCTGGGGGCCTGAGCAAGGCGGCTCAGGGCAGCCCGCTGCCGCCGGCGCTCCGCGTGCGCCTCCCCATGGCGGCAAAGCCCCGGCGGAACAGGAAGCAGGCGATGATACCCACGGCGGCCAGGCCCAGCAGGATCCAGCCGTCCCCTGCGCCGGCTTTGCTCAGCGCGCCGGAGAGGGGGCTGATGCCGTTAAAGACCAGGTGGGCCAGCAGCGAGGGCAGAATGGAGCCAGTGCGCAGCCGGAACCAGGCGAACACCAGTCCCAGCAGGAAGGCGTAGGCCATCCACACCGGCTGACCGTGGCAGACGCCGAAGGCCAGGGCGGACAGGACCGCGGCCAGCCAGCCGGGCATGGCCCGCTCCAGCCGGGAGAAGATGAGCCCCCGGAAGATGACCTCCTCGGTCACTGGGGCCAGGATAACGGTGGCCAGCACGGTCCACAAGTCGTTCTGATCCAGGGCAGCCGCGGCTTCGGCATAGCTGTTCAGCCAGGCCTCGGGGAGAAGGGCCAGGACCAGGGTCACCAGTGCGTAGAGCAGCGGCGCGGCGGCGCAGGCCGCCCCGACGCACCGGGGATCGGTCCGCACCAGACCGACCTCCCGCAAGGGGTTCTTTTTCCGGCAGAGGAAAAAGACCGTCAGCACGACCAGCACCGCCAGGTCGGAGACCAGGGCGATGAGACCGGTCTGGGCAAGAGTGAGCGCCGAGGCCCGGGCCAGGAGGGATGGAAGGTCCGCCCCGGGCAGACCGGTGAGGGACAGCCATAGGATCGCCGCCAGCAGAAAGACCACCGCCGCCAGCGCCTGGCAGAGCAGGAAGAGCAGCAGATAGCACAGCGCCTTGCCCAGTGCGGCCAGTACCGCTCCGGCGGAACGCTTTTTTTCCTCCATGTGAGGTCCCTCCTTTTTTCCCCGGGCCGCCCGCTCACGGGAGCGGCCCGCAGGAAGCAGTGAAACGTGTCAGACAGAGGATAGCATGGGGAAAGGGGGACTGTCAAGCGGCTTCCCCCGGGACCGGAATTGTTAAATTTCCTGTCTCCCTTGCCAGAGCCCGGCCCGTGGGGTAAAATGAGAGGACGAATGCAGAAAGGGGGGACCGCCGTGAGACGCTGGATCCTGCCGAGCTGTGTGCTGGCCGCACTGGCGGCCGCCGCAGTCCTGTTTTGGATGGGCCGCGCCCCGGGATTTTCCGATGTGAGCCGGCGGGACAGCCGCTACCCCGCCATTGCCGGAGCGGTAGAGGCGGGCTACATGCAGCCCCTGGAGGACGGCTCCTTTGCCCCGGATGCACCGGCGGACGCCCGCACGGTGGTCACGGCGCTGCTCCGGGCCATCGGGGAGGAGGCGGAGCCCGCCGAAGAGCAGGCCCGCGCCCACAGACTGGTGCTCTCCACCCAGACCGTTGACCTGGACGCCCCGGTGGAACGCCGGGCGGCGGCGGGCATGGCGGCCCGGGCGATGGACCTGCTGTCCGTCGCCGGGGAGAGCCCCTATGCCGACTGTACCGACGGCTATGTGGTGAAGCTGTGGGAAAAGGGAGTCTGGCGGGAGGAGGGCGGCCTGTTCCGCCCGGAGGACCCCATCACCCGGGGGGAGCTGGCGGCCCTGGCCTGTGCCGCGGCCGGGGCGGATGTGTCCGCCGGGGCCTTCCGCTACAGCAACTACTGGGTGGATCCATTGCCGTCTGTGCCGGAAAACCCCTACGACCCTGCGGCTTTTTCCTGGGACGGCGATGCGGTGACCTACACCGGAGAAGGCTATACGGTCCTGCGGGGAGTGGATGTGTCCGGCTACCAGGGAGAGATCGACTGGGAGGCCGTGAAGGAGGACGGCATCGACTTTGCCATGATCCGGGTGGGGGGACGCTTCACCCGGTCCGGCGGACTGTATGACGACAGCGCGTTTACCCGCAATATCCAGGGCGCCCTGGATGCGGGGCTGCGGGTGGGCGTGTACTTTTTCTCCCAGGCCGTGAGCGCGGAGGAGGGGCTGGAGGAGGCCGCCTGGGTGCTGGAGCGCATCGCGGGATATGACCTGACCATGCCCGTGGCACTGGACTGGGAGTACCTGGACGGCGGCGAGGCCCGCACCACCGGCGTGGAGCCGGAGGCGGTCACCGACGGCGTGGAGGCCTTCTGCGCGGCGGCGGAGGCGGCGGGATACCGGGCTATGTTCTACTGCAACCGCTACTGCGGCTATATCAAGCTGGATCTGCGCCGCCTGACGGCCTATGAGACCTGGTTTGCCCAGTACGACCTTTTTCCCGCGTTCCGCTATACCTTTACCATGTGGCAGTATACCAGCCAGGGGCAGGTGGACGGCATCGACGCGCCGGTGGATCTGAATCTGTACCTGGAACCTGAGAGGAGATAAAGACAGGCCCCGGAGGGCAGCCGCTGCTGCCGCACGCCGGGGCCTGCTGCTTTGTCTGCGGTCACAAAATGAATGCGTCGCCCGGAGTGTCGGCAGGCCTGGTCTCGGCAGGCAGGTCGGCGCATAGCTCAAAATAGCGCAGGATGCGGAAGGAAAGGCGCAGCTCAAACTGAAGTTCTGGGTCTGTGAGGTCGCACTGCACAATGTGCTCGATCTTCTTCAGCTTATTCGTGATCGTGTTTTTGTGCAGGCCCAGGGTCTCTGCGGTCTGGGCCAGACTGCAGTTTGTAGAGATGTAGGTGTACAGCACGGTGCGCAGGTTGGTCTGATAGTGCTTGTCATAGCGGATCAGGGCCATGATGGGGAAACTGATATAGTAGCCCACGTCGTTGTGTTTGACGGTGTTGCGGAAGGCGCGCCGGAACAGGTCAATCATCATGTAGCTGTTGAAATCACGGCCGGGGTAGAAAAGGTGAATATCGTCCCTGGCGTAGAGAATCTTCCCGACCCGTATGCCCTGGGCGGCCATCTGCAGCAGAGTTTTGATTCTGTAATAGCGTACGGACAGTCCGATGACTGCCCCATAGAGTCCGTAAGCGGATAAGAAGCTGTTCAACGGTCCGGCATCTGTTTGGGACAGGAGACAGATATCCTTTTCCAGCAGCAGTCCAACGATCTTTCCGTCCCACTCCGCTACATTCCAGAAGGGAAGAAGCCCGGACAGCCGCTGCACGAGAAGGGAAAGGCGGGGAAGGGCCGGCCCGGGTTCCGCCGGAATATCGATATACAAAACATGGTAGGTAGGCCACGTCAGCTCGCTTTTGGGATAGCGGGAGTGAAGAATCACCGAGCGGGACTCCCAGATGGCCTGGGAACGAATGCTGCCGCTGAACAGGTCGGAGTAGAGCAGGGCCAGATTCCGGCTTTGGCCGGGGGCATCCGGTGTGATATTCTGCGTCTTGCGCAGGGCATGGGACAGGATCCGGTAAACGCTGACCTCGTCAAGGCATACGCCGGCCAGACAGAAAGGAGCGGTCTGCTGCGGGCAGCGCTCGCCTGCGGTGCAGCGGGTACAGACCACCAGGGGAAGACCGGCGTTTGGAGAAAGCCGCGCCAGGAACAGGCAGACCTCTGCCCAGGGGCCGATGTAGATGGTATCAGGGTGATATACGGTGTCGGCCCGGACAAAATCCAGCATGAGATCCTCCCGCAATTCTCCGGGGTCGGCGGAGGCCCAGACAAGGCTGTCGCCGAGAGCTTCCAACAATTCACTGATCTGCATGGCAGTATCCTCTCTCTCTGGTCGAAATGTGCGCCGGCTACAATTGCACCTTGAAATTTGTGCGCATTGTACATGAAATTTGACAGAATGGCCCGGGCCTGCTATAGAAACAGTATAATATATATTATGGCTGGCTGCAACAAGATCTTGTTTCCGCAAATTTCAAACTGACAGAAGGAGTGATCGCATTGTCTCCCTGGTTTATTCTGATTTTGGTCCTGGCCGCAGTGATCCTGTCCATCTGCATCGGACGGCACTTCTGCATAAACCTTGGTATCGTAGCCATCGGCTTTGCCTACATCCTCGGCAGCATCATCCTGAAATATCCGGTCAATTCTGTGGTGGTGGGCTTCCCGTCCAGCACGGTGTTTCTGCTGCTGACAACCTGCCTGTTTTATGGCTTTGCCCTTGAAAACGGGACTATGGACGCCCTGGCCGGGCAGATGGCATACGCCACCCGCCATACGCCGTGGGCGTTGATTCCTCTGCTGGGCCTGGTGGCGTTCTGCATTGCCGCCATCGGCGCCGGTCCCCCGGTGGCCACCATGCTCATCGCGCCGATCGCCTATAAGGTCTCCGCCAAGTCCGGGATCCGGCCGCTGCTGACGGTGATCGCGATCTCCAATTTTGCCATGGCGGGCGGTGTACAGGGCTGGAGCCTTATCGGCAACATGATGCGCTCTATCGGGGAAAACTTTCTTCCCGGAGAAGACCTGTTCAATATTGCCATCCGCAGCGGTCTGGCCTTCCTGGTGTTCGCCGTGGTTGTATTTCTGATCTGCTTCTTCCTGATGAAGGGCTACAGGGCGCAGAAGATCGAGCTGGAGCGGCCTGAGCCCCTGAACCGGAAGCAGAAGCAGACGCTGGCTCTGATTCTGGTGGTCCTGGTGTTGGTAGTGGTGCCCGCCTTCGTCAATCTGATCGTACCCAACCCGGTCACCGGATGGATGACCAGATATATGGACATCAAGATGCTGGCGGTGCTGGGCTCCATCGTCGCTTCCGCGCTGAAGCTGGCGGATGAGCGGACCGTGCTGGTCAAGCGGGTGCCCTGGGGCGTTATCGTGGTGGTCAGCGGCATGGTCATGCTGATCAATGTGGCCATGACGGCCGGGGCGATCCAGGTGGTGGCCGGCTGGATCGGCGAGCATATGCCCGCGAAGCTGGTGTCGGCCTTTATGTGCCTGCTGGGCGGCTTCCTCAGCTTCTTTATGGGCGGCGGAGAGGCCTTTGCCATCGTGGCAACGATGATGCCGGGGATCGCCGGGGCGACAGGCGTCAGCGTTGCGCTGATGTACATCTCCTATGTGGTCGGAAGCAGCTGCACCAGCATCTCTCCCTTTTCCATGGGCGGGAGCCTGATCATGTCGCTCTGCCCGGAGCGGCAGCTGCAGGACAAGCTCTTCGTGCAGCAGATTATTTTTGCCATCGTGGAGCTGCTCTTTGCCGTTCTGTTGGCCGCAGCCGGTTTCTTTGGCCTTTTCGGCTGACAGGGCGAAAACGTTATGGATAGAGATCAATCGCGCTGTGCGCTGTATGATCTGCAGGGACTGCTCTCACTGGCGTACACGGAGGGCTGTCTGGCAGAAAGCACCGATCGGCTCTTCTCCGCCCGGGAGGATGCCCGCCTGGAGGCCCCCGGGCTGGAAGCGCCCGCGGAAGGCCGCGGGGAGATCCGGCGCGCGCTGGAGGTCTGCCGCCGGCGGGAAAATGCAGAGGAGGTCCGCTGGGCCTGCCTGTTCCATACGCCGAGCGTAGCTGTGGATGAGCAGGGCACGGGCGCACAGGTCTGCTGGGACTGCTATGCCTACCGAATCGACCGAAAGCGGCGGACAGGGCGGCTGTGTACCGCGCGCTTTGCCGCCAGCTGCCTGCAGGAGGCGGGAGAGTGGCGCTTCCATCAGGTGAGATGGGAGCTGATGCAGCGCTTTCTTCCGCAGACCTATGCCGATGGACAACGGCCGGAGCACGCGGCGGGGCCGCAGGGCGCGGCGCCGGGCGAAGCCCACCTGGACGCTGCGGATCACCTGGAGGTGAGAAATCTCTGCAGCCTTTTGACGCTGCGCAACTGGGAGCGGGCGGAGGAGCTGTTTGCACCCTCTGCGACCCTGTACGCCCAGGGACTGACGGACTGTGAACTCTGCGGCAGAGAGGAGATCGGGGCATTCTGTGCCGGAATACGCCGCTGGGAGGCGGAGCATGCGGGACGCTACCGCTGCCTGCAGCTTTTGGGGCCCGGCTGTATCTCCGCCGCAGGCCCCGGAGAGGCGCGGGGCGTCTGGCTATCGGAGACCTTTGAGGTGCGGCCGGACGAGGCGGCCGGGCAGACTACGCTGAGAAGAATCTGCCGGGTGGAGCTGCGCTTCGGGAGGGAGGCCCAGAGCTGGAAAATCCGGACCTACCGGATGCGGACTCTCTTTGAGCTGCCGCTGCTGTCCGGGGCGAGCCCGCTGTATCAGCGGATGAACCGTGTGCCGAACTGGCTGCCGCTGAATACGCAGCTTCGCTCCTGCCGCCCTGCCCCCTGCTTCGAGGCAGAGACGCTCTTTGCCCTCTGGCCCGCAAGTCTGCGGCGAGGGGAGCTTATGAACTTCCTGCGCCGGCATATGAGCGGAGACGGTGTGACATGCCGTCTGAGCATCCGCTCCAGAGGCCCGGAGAGTCCGGACCTGGTAGGGTTTGACGAGATCGCCTCCAAGCTTCAGGGCATGGATGAGATCGCCATGCCGGATCTGCCAAGCTATCACTGCGCTGCCGCGCCGTTTCTGGTGTCCTCCGACGACGGGGAGACGGTGTGGGCCTCCTGGATGGACCACAGCCTGACCAACATGAGCGTGGCGCTGGGTGCGTCCGGGGAGGACGGGACAGTTCCGTATATGATTTTTGTGTCCCGCTACGACCATGTGTTCCGAAAGATCGGCGGGAAATGGTACCTGACCGAGTTCGGCTGGGAGCCGGGGCTCGGGCTGCCCAACTGGGCATGCGACCCGGCCGAAGAGATCGGCTGGGACAGGGAGCGGCAGGGCCGGAAATATCCTCTGCCCGGCGTCTCCGCAGAGGAATGAGCGGAAGCACCGAAGACCGCCCTTAGCTTTTTGACGGCCTGCGGCAAGCCCCCGGGATTGTATTCCGGGGGCTTGCCTTTTGCGCGGCTATCCTGTAAAATAGAGCTCTGTGAGGAGAGGGGTGAGGTCTGTGTCCGCGCTGCTGCTGCAAAACGATATTCTGTCCCTGCCCGCCCGGGCGGCCAAAGCCCTGACGGACCGGGGGGATGGGGACTGCGCCCTGCTGTATCTGGCGCTGCTGCGGGAGGGCGAGCTGGAGCGGGCCGGGGCCGCCCTGCACTGGGACAGGCCCAGGCTGTACGCCGCCTATGATCTTCTGGCGGCCATGGAGCTGGCCCAGCCCCGGGGCGAGGCGAGCGCCGCGCCGCCGGAGGAGCCCCCCCGCCGGACCTATGGCCGGGCGGATGTGATCGCGGCGCTGGAGGGAGAGCCGGATTTCCGCAGCCTCTATCTGGAGGTGGAGCGGCAGCTGGGGCGCAAGCTCAGCGACGCGGATCTCACGGCGCTCTATAACCTCTACGACGGCCTTGCCCTGCCGCCGGAGGTCATCGTGCAGCTGGTGGGCCATGTGATCCGCGCCAACCGCCGCCAGAAGCAAAGCCCCGCGGCCATGCCCCGCATGTCTCAGATTCAGCGGGAGGGCTACCGGTGGAAGCGCCTGGGGCTGGACAGTCTGGAGCTGGCGGAGCGCTATCTCCAGCGGCAGGAGCAGGTGGACCGGCGGGAGTGGGACATCCTCTCTGCCGTAGGGGTCACCCAGCGGCGGCCGGCGGTGGAGAAGGAGCGGGAATTCATCGCCTCCTGGGTGGAGCTGGGCTTCAGCGACGAGCTGATCCGCATGGCCTGGGAGCGGACGGTCTACCGCAAGGGCCAGATGAACTGGCCGTACATGAATAAGATCCTGCTGGCCTGGCACCAGGCGGGCTGGACCACGCCGGAGCAGGTGCGCGCCGGCGATAAACCGGAGCGCCCGGCGGCAAAGCCCGCCGCGCCCAGACCCGCGCCCAGCCCGGGCCCCGGAGGCTTCCAGCCTACGGCGGAGCGCATCCGGGAGAGCGCGGACTGGCTGGACCGGTTCTTAGAGACGCAGAAGGACGGTGAGCGCAATGGCGTATGAGGAAAAGATCGTGCAGCGGGCGGCGGAGCGCCTCCGCCGCGGCCGGGAGCAGCGGGAGCGGGAGCGCTGGAAGCTGGAGCAGGAGCTCTACCGCAGGCAGCCGGAGCTGGAGGCCACGGACCGCGCCCTGCGGGGCACCATGTCCGAACTGGCGGAGCTGGCTCTGTCCGGACGGGACCTGAAGCCGGACGGGCCGGAGATCCTGGCGGTGCGGGAGAAGAACCTGGCCCTGCAGGCGCGCAGAACGCAGCTGCTGCGGGAGCTGGGCTATGAGAGCAATGTGCTGGATGCCGCCCCCGCCTGTCCCATATGCAGGGACACGGGCTGGACCGGGGACGGGATGTGCATCTGCCTGAAGGAGCTGTGCGCCCGGGAGCAGATGAAGGAGCTCACCTCTCTGCTGAACCTGGCGGAGGGACAGGATTTTGAAAGGCTGAGTCTGGACGTGTACAGCGACGGCCCGTGGCCGGGCGCGGCGCGCTCTCCCCGGGAGAATATGCAGCGGATCGCCGCGGTGTGCAGGGGCTATGCCAGGCAGTTCCCGGCCTACCCCATTGAAAATCTGCTGTTCTCCGGCGGCACCGGTACGGGCAAGACCTTCCTGTCCGGGTGCATCGCCCGGGAGGTGTCCGCCCGGGGCTTCTCCGTGGTGTACGATACGGCCATCCATATGTTCACCGCCTTTGAGGACAGAAAGTTTACCCGGGATGCCCAGGACCAGCGCCAGGCCCGGGATGCCGCCTACCGCTATCTGGCCTGCGACCTGCTCATTCTGGACGATCTGGGCAGCGAGCTCACCACCGCCCTGACCCAGGCCTCCCTGTACGAGACGGTGAACAGCCGCCTCCAGGCCGGGCGGCGGACCATCATCTCCACCAATCTGGACCGGGAAGAGATCACCCGGCGGTATACCCCCCA
>CAKUHW010000031.1 GCA_934659415.1 uncultured Oscillospiraceae bacterium | reverse complement strand
AGGAGTCGTCCGGGCCGATGGGCACAGAGGGGTCGATGATGTTGGGGATCTGCAGCATGATATGCCGGATATCCCGGGCCAGCTGGTCCTCCAGGACCTCCAGCTCCGCCAGGCGGTCGGCGTTGGCCTTCACCTGGGCCTTGGCCTCCTCGGCCTCCGCCAGCTTGGAGGGATCCTTTTTGGCCTGCCCCATCAGCATGCCCACCTGCTTGCTCAGGGCGTTGCGGCTGGCGCGCAGCTCGTTGGCCTCGGTCATGGCGGCGCGGTTGCGCCCGTCCAGCTCCAGCACCTGGTCTACCAGGGGGAGCTTGGCGTCCTGAAATTTCTTTTTGATGTTTTCCTTTACCAGCTCCGGGTTGTCCCGGATGAATTTGATGTCCAACATATGCGTTCAGCGTCCTCTCTCAAGAAGTAAAGCGTTTTTTGGCTGTATATCCTTTGTTTCACGTGAAACGGAAAGATAGCGGATCAGGTCTCCGGGGATTCGGCTGCCGCCGCCCCCAGGGTGGGGGAGAGGGTCTCCAGCAGCTCCAACAGGGCGTTCAGGTCGTCGGTGTTGTAGAACTCCAGCTCCAGCTTGCCCTTTTTCCGCCCGGCGTTGATGGTCACCCGGCGCCCCAGCCGGCTGGACAGGTCCTGCTCTGCCTGAGCAATATAGATGCGGTTGGGGTCCTCCTTTTTCTCCCGCTCCTTGCGGGGGAGCAGGGTGAACTTTTTTGCCCCGGCCTCCGCCTGACGGACGCTGAGCCCCTGCTGCACGATGAGCTTGGCAAAGGCGGTCTGGGCGGTCTCCCCCTCCACCATGAGCACCGCCCGGCCATGGCCGGCGGTAAGCTCTCCGTTGATCAGCATCTCCCGCACCTCCGGGGGCAGGGCGGTGAGACGCAGGGCGTTGGTCACCGCGGGGCGGGACTTGCCCATCCGCCGGGCCACCTCCTCCTGGGTCATGCCGTAGTCGGTGAGGAGCACCTGATAGCCCTCGGCCTCCTCCATGGGATTCAGATCCTCCCGCTGAAGGTTCTCAATGAGGCCGATCTCCATGACCTTTTTGTCGTCCGCCTCAATGATGACCGCCGGGACCTCGGTGAGCCCGGCCATCCGGGCAGCCCGCCAGCGGCGCTCCCCGGCGATGATCTGGTAATAGCCCGAGGACAGGCGGCGGACGGTAAGGGGCTGGATGACGCCGTGCTCCCGGATGGAGTCGGCCAGATCGGCCAGGGATTCCTCGTCAAAGCGCTTGCGGGGCTGATTCAGGCCGGGCTCCACCTGGGACACAGGCAGAAATACCGACCCGGCCTCCTGGGTCTGCAGGGCCGCGTCCCCCATGAGGGCGCCCAGGCCCCGGCCCAGACCTTTTGAACTTGCCATAGCAGCCGTTCCTTTCTCTCATAAACTCCCGGTCTGCGGGCAGCCGGGGGGTGGCATCAGGTGTGATTCTTCCCGTAGAATTCCCGGGCCAGACCGTCATAGGCGTCTGCCCCCCGGGAGAGGCGGTCGTAGGCGGCGATGGGCTTGCCGTGGCTGGGGGCCTCGGACAGGCGGACATTCCGGGGGATGACGCTGGCATACACCTTTCCGGGGAAGTACCGCTTGACCTCCTCCGCCACCTGCATGGACAGGTTGGTGCGCCCGTCGTACATGGTGAGCACCACTCCCTCCAGCTCCAGGGCGGGGTTGAGGGACCGCTTGGCCAGCCGCACGGTGTACAGCAGGTCGCTGAGCCCCTCCAGGGCGTAGTATTCGCACTGGACCGGCACCAGCAGGGTGTCCGCCGCGCACAGAGCATCCAGGGTGAGCAGCTCCAGGGAGGGGGGACAGTCGATGAAAATAAAGTCGTACTTGTCCCGGACAGGGGAGAGAGCCTCCTTCAGCCGGTACTCCCGGCGCTCCATGCCGATGAGCTCCACCGACGCGCCGGACAGGGCCTTGTTGGCGGGCAGCACATCCCCCCAGCGGGTGGACACGATGGCCTTGCCCACTTCGGC
Source organism: uncultured Oscillospiraceae bacterium (assembly GCA_934659415.1). Taxonomy (GTDB): domain Bacteria; phylum Bacillota; class Clostridia; order Oscillospirales; family Oscillospiraceae; genus Enterenecus. Next base: position 6,989 of record CAKUHW010000031.1, on the reverse strand, counting down.
GCTCCCCATAAGCACCTCATAGACCCCCGGGGAGCGGGACTTGTCCACGCCGAAGCCGGAGGTGGCGTTGCCCTGAGGGTCAAAGTCGCACACCAGGACCTTCACGCCCATGGACACCAGGGCGGCGGCCAGATTGACGCAGGTGGTGGTCTTTCCCACGCCGCCCTTCTGATTGACGATCGCAACGGTTTTTCCCATGGCGTCCACCCTTTCTCTCTCTGTCAGTCTATCGATTATTATAACCGCTGACCGCAGTCATTTCAACCCTTTTCCGGCCCTTTGGGGGAGAAATGTTTCACGTGGAACGGGAAAGGGGACTCCGGATGATGGTTCACATGGAACAAAAATCTCCCCCGGATGTTTCATGTGAAACATCCGGGGGAGGGAAGAGATATTTGCCGGGACAAGGGCGGGGACCCTTGCCCGTGGGTGCGCAGCGTCTGCTTTACCGCTGATACTCAAACTCCAGATTGTAGAGGCATACATCGTCGCCGTCCTGTACGCCGGCCTCCTCCATCTGGCGGAACACGCCGGCCTCCCGCAGCCGCCGGTCGAACCAGTTGCGGCTTTCGTAGTCGTTGAAGTTGACGTTGGCCATCAGCTGGCGCAGCCAGGGCCCGTCCACCAGCCAGGTGCCGTCCTCCTCCCGGGTGATGTCCAGGGGGGCGGAGGTGTCGATCTCCGGGGGAGCCTCCACATAGGTGGGCTCGTACACGGTGATGGGGGGGAGGGACTCCAGCTCCCGGGCGGCGGCGTACATCAGCTCCCGGGTGCCCTGGTGGGCGGCGGCGGAGATCTCGTACAGGGGGCAGCCTGCGGCCTCCACATGGGCACGCAGAGCCTCCAGCAGGGAGGGGTCCTCCATGATGTCCACCTTGTTGGCCGCCACGATCATCCGGCGGCCTGCCAGCTCCGGGGACCACTGGGCCAGCTCGGCGCAGATGGCGTCAAAATCCGCCACCGGGTCCCGGCCCTCGCTGCCGGAGACGTCTACCACATGGATGAGCAGGCGGCAGCGGTCGATGTGCCGCAGAAAGTCGTGCCCCAGCCCGGCCCCCTCCGCGGCGCCCTCAATGATGCCGGGGATGTCCGCCAGCACAAAGGAGCGGCCGTCCTCCATGGGCACCACTCCCAGGTTGGGGAACAGGGTGGTAAAGTGATAATTGGCGATTTTTGGCTGCGCCCGGGTGACCACGGAGAGCAGGGTGGACTTGCCCACGTTGGGGAAGCCCACCAGGCCCACGTCCGCCAGCAGCTTCAGCTCCAGCACCACCTCCCGGCTCTGGCCGGGCAGGCCGGCCTTGGCGAAGTGGGGCACCTGCCGGGTGGGGGTGGCGAAGTGCTGGTTGCCCCAGCCGCCCTTGCCGCCCCGGGCCAGAACAAAGTCCTCCGGGCCGGACATGTCGCAGATGATCTCGCCGGTGGCGGCGTCCCGCACCACGGTGCCCCGGGGCACCCGGATGATCAGATCCGCCCCGTCCTTGCCGGAGCAGCGCTTGCCGCCTCCGTCCATGCCGGTCCCGGCGGCGTACTTGCGCTTATAGCGGAAGTCCATCAGGGTGGACATGTGGGAGTCCACCCGCAGGATCACGTTGCCGCCCCGGCCGCCGTCGCCGCCGTCCGGGCCGCCTGCGGCGATATACTTCTCCCGGTGAAAGGCCACCGCGCCGTTTCCGCCGTCCCCGGCGCGCACGGTGATGCGGGCAGTGTCGATAAATTGGTTGGCCATAGAGTCAGACCTCCTTGCCGGACTGGCAGTCAGAATTCAGGGGAAAGAGCAGGGAAGGGTCCCCCGCAAAAAAACGCTCCGGACACTTTGTCCGGAGCGTTCTCTGCTTTTTACTGGGCGATCTCGTACACGGAGACCTTCTTGCGGTCCTTGCCCATGCGCTCGAACTTCACGGTGCCGTCCACCTTGGCGAACAGAGTGTCGTCACTGCCCAGGCCCACGTTGGTGCCGGGGTGGATGTGGGTGCCGCGCTGGCGCACCAGCACGTTGCCGGCCAGAACGAACTGGCCGTCGGCCCGCTTCACGCCGAGACGCTTGGACTCGGAGTCACGGCCGTTCTTGGTGGAGCCGCCGCCCTTCTTATGCGCGAAGAGCTGGATATTGATCTTCATCATAGTCGTTTCCGTCCTTTCTAAAGGCTGATGGAGGCCCTCAGTCCTCCGCTTCGTCATCGCTGCCGTCGTCTTCCAGACGGACGATGAGATTTTCGGGATAAACCTCGCTCAGGGCCTGGAGATAGACCATCAGCCCGGTGAGGAGATCCTGCACCGTGCGCTCGTTGGCCTGTCCCAGTCCGCCGGGGAGCTTGAGGCAGACATAGCCCTCGTCCTCCCGCACCTTCACCGAAGCGGCCAGACCCAGCACATCGTTTACCGTGCACTCGGTCATCTGGACCGCGCCGGAGATGGCGGCGCAGACGATGTCGCAGCCCGCCTCGGCGTAGCCGCTGTGTCCGTCCACCGTAAAGCCGTCGAGACGCTCGCCGGTCTGGTGGAAGGTGATCCTGGTCATAGACCGGACCCTCAGGCGTTGACCTTGGTGATCTCCACCTTGGTATAGGGCTGACGATGGCCCTGCTTGCGGCGATAGTTCTTCTTGGGCTTGTACTTGAAGACGATGATCTTCTTGCCCTTTCCGTTCTTCACCACGTTGGCGGTCACGGAAGCGCCCTCCACGGCGGGAGCGCCGAAGGTGGCCTTGTCGCCGTCCAGAACGGCCAGGACCTTGTCGAAAGTGACGGATGTGCCGGCCTCGACATCCAGCTTCTCGATGTAGAGGACGTCGCCCTCTGCCACCTTGTACTGCTTGCCGCCGGTCTCGATGATTGCGTGCATACCTGCACCTGCCTTTCCTTTAATACGGGCTCGCTGTCGGGGGAGGGAAAGCCGCGCTTTCCGCTTATGGTCCCATTCAAAGCGGCTTTGATAGTATAGCAAGAAGACCCGCCGTTGTCAAGCCCCCGGGCGGGGATACCGCGCATATTTTTCATGTTTTTCCCGGGGCGCTGTCCGCGGCCGCCGTTGACTTTCCCGCTTCCATGGGTTACTATGAAGAAAACTCTGAAACGCGAGGTCGATGCATCATGTGGAAGCTTCTGCGCCGGATCCACCGGCTGTTCCATCCGGAACCCACCGCCCGCTTCTGGCGCAACCGGGAGCACATCCTCAGCCCCTCTCCCTGGCGGCGGCGCCTGGTCCCGCTGTACGTCCACGCCAACCAGAAGATCCTGGACCGGCACAACGCCGTCATCCCCTGTACCCGGGCCGTGGCCCCCTTCGTCACGCCCCACGGGCTGGCGGGGATCTTCATCTCCTACGGGGCGTCCATCGGGCCGGGGTGTACCATCTTCCACCAGGTGACCATCGGCTCCAACACCCTGCCGGACAGCCGGGGCCAGGGTGCGCCGGTGATCGGCCGCAATGTGTACATCGGCGCGGGGGCCAAGATCATCGGCGCGGTCACCGTGGGGGACAACGCACGCATCGGGGCCAACGCCGTGGTCACCTTCGACGTGCCTCCCAACGCCACCGTGGTGCAGGAGCGTCCCCGGGTCATCCTCCGGCAGGAGCCCCGGGACAACACCTTCCTCTCCTGGGGAGAATATGAGGCCGCAAAGGAGCTGCAGACCGCCGAAAAACCCGGAATGTAAACCCACGGTTGACAAAATCCCATCCCCCGGTTGGTGGTGCGCGAAGCCCCGGAGATGGTACCATCGACGGGAAAGGAGGTCATGCACATGACCGTTGGACAGCGCATCGCGCAGAAGAGAAAGGAACTGGGCCTGTCTCAGGAGCAGCTGGGAGAGCAGCTGGGGGTCTCCCGGCAGGCGATTTATAAATGGGAGTCGGACGGGGCCCTCCCCGAGGTGGAAAAGCTCATCGCCCTGAGCAGACTGTTCGGGGCCTCCGTGGGCTGGCTGCTGGGGGTAGAGGAGGCCGCGGGGGCGGAAAAGCCCGCCGGGGAGCTCACCGAGGAGCAGCTGCGCATGGTGGAGGAGATCGTGGACCGCTACCTGGCCGCCCGGCCGGAGCCCATGCAGCCCAAGGTCCGCTGGTGGCCCCGGGTGGTGGGGGCCGCGGCCATCCTCGCCGGGGTGATCGTGGCCGTCAAGCTGTCGGGGGACTTCAGAAATATGAAGAACGACGTCGGCGGCCTGCGCAATTCCATCAGCATCGTGGACCGCAACCTCACCGGTCAGATCGGCTCCATCACCGACCGGATGGAGGAGATCCTGAAAAGCCAGAACCAGCTCACCGCCGAGTACGAGGTGAAGCCCGTCTCCTCCGACCTGACGGTCAACACCGTGACCTTCACCGCCTCCGCCGTGCCCAAGACCTATGCGCCGGGGATGCAGGCGGTGTTTGTGGCCCGCAGCGGGGAGAAGACCGTCCTTGCGGAGGGGACGATGGACGAGGGAAATCGCTTCTCCGCCGACGTGACCTGCCCCCTCACCAACGACATCTCCCTCTCCGTGGTGTTCTCCGCCGACGGCAAGGAGGAGACCCAGCTGCTGGACAGCTACAACTGGCTGCTGTCCGCCACCCTGCCGGACGTCTATGTGAACGGGACCCTGTGGGCCGCCGACGTGAGCGAGGACGGCGTGCTCACCCAGAATACCCAGGTGGTGGCCTTCCAGCCCGGGGAGGCTTCCTACTACGGCGAAGGGGACTGGTATCAGCCCGCGCAGGTGCGCAGCGTCCGGGTGGGTCTGTTCAAGGACCGTAAGCTGCTGCTCTGGTACACAGAGGAGGAAGACCGCCAGGACTGGACGGAGGATGGCTTGCGCTTCTTCCGCCGCCCGCAGGATGTGACGCTGGAGGACGGCGCGGAGTATGCAGAGGCCGCCGTCATCACCGACCAGTACGGCCGCACCTTCGTGGCTCAGGACGCGCCGGAGGTGTACACCGCGGAAGATCACGCCCTGAACCTCAGAGCGGGCAGCTACAGCAGCGTCGCCGACCCCAGCGGATGGGAGTATTAAAGGAGGCACTTTTATGACAAAGCGGAGCGGCCCTGGCGCTGACGCTGGCTCTGCTTCTGGCCCTGGCGGGCTGCGGCGGGCGGGTGAGCGCGGAGGATCTGGCCGGGCGGACCTATGTCTATGAGAAGGAGGACGCCGTGCTCACCCTCACCGAGGAGGACGGCGCCGGGTCCGGCCGGGTGAACCGCTTTACCGCCGCCCGCGGCGAACTGACCTTCCGGGGGAGGAGTCGTACAACTTCCTCTATGTCAAGGTGGGGGACGGGGAGAAATTCACGCCCCGGAGGTGACTGTGCTCCGGCAGGGGGGCGCGGCCCGGCCCCGGGCCCTTTGCCCTTGCGCTCTCTTGTGTAAAGGGAGCTGGCGCGAAGCGCCTGAGGGGTTGTCCGGTGCATCTCTTTCGGCCCGGTAACACTCCCCCCCAGCCGCCGCAAAAAACGCGGCGGCGCCCCCCCTCTGCACGAGGGGGGTAAGGGCTTACGGGCGCGCAGCGCCCGTAGGCCCTTAAGCTCCCCTGTGTAAGGGGAGCTGTCAGCGCACAGCGCTGACTGAGGGGTTGTCCCCATGGCAGCCCGCCTTTGCCCCGGTGAACTCCGCGGGTTCTTTGACTGCCTGAAGCGGCAGGGGAGCAATTCCCCTGCCGCTTCTTTGCGTTCTCCTATTTCGGGATCCGGATGGTGAGCACCAGACCCTCCTCGTCCTCCTGCCGGTCCCAGCGGGCGGCCACACCGGCGGACTGCATCATGCTCAGCCCCCGGCGCAGGGAGTTGAGAAACAGACGCACATCCCTGGTGCGGTAAATGGGCACCGCCTTGCGCTCCGGCGGCTTTTGGGCGCACAGCCGGGCGATGTACTGCTCGCTCTGGGCCACGGTCAGCCCCTTGTCGATGATGTGCCGGGCGGCGGACAGCTGCAGCTGTGCCGTGGGCAGGGTCAGCAGGGCGCGGGCGTGGCGCTCGGTGAGTCCCGCCTGACGCAGCAGCCCCTGCACCTCCTCCGGCAGCTTCAGCAGCCGCAGCTTGTTGGCCACGGCGGACTGGCTCTTGCCCACCCGGCGGGCGGCCTCCTCCTGAGTCAGGCCGAAGCGGTCGATGAGAGCCTGCAGGGCGGCGGCCTCCTCCCACACGTCTAGGTCGGCCCGCTGGAGATTTTCCACCAGGGCCAGCAGAGAGGAGCGCTCCGTGTCCGCCTCCACCGGCAGGCAGGGCACCGTGGCCAGCCCCGCCAGCCGCGCCGCCCGCAGCCGCCGCTCCCCCGCCACCAGCTCCCACCCGGCGCAGGTCTTCCGTACGGACAGCGGCTGCAGCAGACCCAGGGACCGGATGGAGGCCGCCAGGGACTCCAGCTGCCCGCCGTCGAACTGCTGCCGGGGCTGGTTGGGATTGGGGCGGATGGACTCCACCGGCAGCTCCAGCACCCGCTGCCCGGTCCCCTTTGTAAACAGCGCCATAAAAATGCCTCCCTGTTGTGGTTTACCAGATGATACCACAACAGGGAGGAGAATGGACGGGAAATATGTCGGAACGGAATGAATTCAGCCCGGAACAGAGCAGAGCGGACTTTGCGCCGACGATGTACAAGGGGGGTATGAGTCTGGCGGAGTCCTGCGGCCTGCCTGTTTTTGCCCAGCACGCCGCTGCGGGTAGGAGATCAGGCCATCAGGCTCTCCATCTCGTCCAGCAGGGAGTCGAAGAGGTCCAGGGCGTTCTGGATGGGCGCGGGGCTGGCCATATCCACCCCGGCCAGCTTCAGCAGGTCGATGGGATCCTTGGAGCAGCCGCCGGAGAGGAAGGCCATGTAGTCCTTCACGGCGCTCTCCCCCTCGCGCAGGATGCGGCGGGACAGGGCAATGGCGGCGGAATAGCCGGTGGCGTACTGGAACACATAATAGTTGTAGTAGAAGTGGGGGATGCGGGCCCACTCCAGGGCGATCTCCTCGTCGCTGATCATATCGGGGCCGTAGTACTTCTCGTTGAGGGCCTTGTACTCTTTGCACAGC
>CAKUHW010000030.1 GCA_934659415.1 uncultured Oscillospiraceae bacterium | reverse complement strand
GCCCGGATACCTGCCGCCTGTGGGACTCCGTCACCCACGAGAAGCTGGATAAGGACCGCTTCCGCCGGGACCTGGGCGGGGTGGAGGACGCCTACGCCGAGGTCATGAAGAGGCTGCTGAGCCATGACGGAGAATAAGCGCCCGGCGGCCGGGGGCTGTCCCGCGCTGTGCCGGGAGGAGCGGCACCTGCACGAGGAGTGCGGCGTGTTCGGCGTGTACTCCGCGCAGACGGCAGAGGTCGCGCCCCTGGCCTATTACGCCCTCTACGCCCTGCAGCACCGCGGCCAGGAGAGCGCGGGCATCGTGGTGAACGACGATGGCCTGTTCTCCGCCTACCGGGATGTGGGCCTGGTCAGCGAGGTGTTTCCCCCGGAGCGCCTGGCGGCCCTGGGCAGGGGGAATATCGCCGTGGGCCATGTGCGCTACGGCACCACCGGCAGCGACAACAAGCGCAATGTCCAGCCCATTCTCATCAACCACTACAAGGGCCGCCTGGCCCTGGCCCACAACGGGAACCTGACCAACTCCCAGGAGCTGCGCCGGGACCTGGAGAGCCGGGGCTCCATCTTCCAGACCACCACGGACAGCGAGGTCATCGCCTACATCATCGTGCAGGAGCGGCTGAAGGCGCCCTCTATCGAGGCGGCGGTGTCCGCAGCCATGGAGAAGCTGAAGGGGGCCTACTCTCTGGTGATCTCCTCCCCCAGCAAGCTCATTGCGGTGCGCGATCCTCACGGCTTTCGCCCCCTGTGCATGGGCCGGCTGAAGGACGGCAGTGTGGTGTTCGCCTCGGAGAGCTGTGCGCTGGACGCCATCGGGGCCGCCTTCGAGCGGGACGTCCGTCCCGGGGAGATCGTGGTGGCGGACGGGACCGGCGTGCGCAGCATCGACACCTACTGCGGGGCCGCGCCGTCCAGCCTGTGCGTGTTTGAGTTCATCTACTTTGCCCGGCCCGACTCGGTGATCGACGGCAGCTCGGTCCATGTGGCCCGCCAGCGGGCGGGGGCCTTTCTGGCCCTGGAGCACCCGGTGCAGGCGGACGTGGTCATCGGCGTGCCCGATTCCGGGCTGGACGCCGCCCTGGGCTACTCCCGCCAGAGCGGCATCCCCTACGGCATGGGCTTCATCAAAAACAAGTATATCGGCCGCACCTTCATCTCCCCCACCCAGACCATGCGGGAGAATGAGGTGAACATCAAGCTCAACCCGGTGCGCTCGGTGGTGGAGGGCAAGCGCGTGGTGCTCATTGACGACTCCATCGTCCGGGGCACCACCTGCCGGCGCACCATCGACCTGCTGCGCCGGGCGGGGGCGAGGGAGATCCACATGCGGGTGAGCGCGCCTCCCTTCGTGTCGGAGTGCTACTACGGCACCGACATCGACGACAAGGACAAGCTCATCGCCACCCACCACACAGTGGAGGAGATCGCCGGGATCATCGGCGTGGACTCCCTGGGCTACCTCAGCATCCGCGATGTGGTGAAGCTGGCGGACAACACCAGCTGCGGCTTCTGCACCGCCTGCTTCGGCGGCGGCTACCCCACCGAGATCCCCGCGGCGGGCGGCAAGGACCGGTTCGAGTGCAGAATCAGTGAACAGAAAAAGGAGAAGTGAGTATGCGCAGCTTTTCTGAGAGCTACCGCGAGGCCGGCGTGGATATCGAGGCCGGCTACCAGGGCGTGCGCCTGATGCAGCAGTATGTGAAGCGCACGGTCATCCCCGGCGTGGTGTCCGATCTGGGCGGCTTCGGCGGCCTGTTCGCCCCGGACCTCACCGGTATGGCGGAGCCCGTGCTGGTGTCCGGCACGGACGGCGTGGGCACCAAGCAGCGCATCGCGCAGCTGATGGACCGGCACGACACCGTTGGCATCGACTGCGTGGCCATGTGCGCCAACGACATCATCTGCTGCGGGGCCAAGCCCCTGTTCTTCCTGGACTACATCGCCATCGGGAAAAACGACCCGGAGAAGGTGGCGGCTCTGGTGTCCGGCGTGGCGGAGGGCTGCGTGCAGTCCGGCTGCGCCCTCATCGGCGGGGAGACGGCGGAGCACCCCGGCACCATGAGCCCGGAGGACTACGATCTGGCTGGTTTCTGCGTGGGCATCGTGGATAAGAGCAAGGTGATCGACCACAGCAGGACGGCTCCCGGCGACGTGGTGCTGGCCCTGCCCTCCTCCGGCCTGCACTCCAACGGCTACTCTCTGGTGCGCAAGGTGTTTGATGTGGAGCACGCGGACCTGGGCCGGTATGTGCCCGAGCTGGGCTCCACCCTGGGGGAGGCCCTGCTCACCCCCACGCTGCTCTATGTCAGGCCCGTGCTGGCCGCCCTGGCGGCGGCGGAGGTGCACGGCGTCAGCCACATCACCGGCGGCGGCTTCTATGAGAACGTGCCCCGCTCCGTGCCCGACGGGCTGTGCGCCCGGCTGGACAGGGCCGCCATCCGTACCCCCGCGGTCTTCACCCTGCTGCGGGAGACGGGGCACATCCCCGAGCGGGACATGTTCAATACCTACAATATGGGCGTGGGCATGACCCTCACCGTCAGCGCGGTCACCGCGGACGCCGCCCTGACCGCTCTGCGCGCCAACGGCTGCGCGGCCTACGTTCTGGGTGAGATCGTCCGGGGAGAGGAAAAGGTGATCCTGTGCTGACCCGCATCGCCGTACTGGTCTCCGGCGGCGGCACCAATCTGCAGGCCCTGCTGGACGCCCGGCAGGCGGGGGCGCTCCCCCACGGGGAGATCGTGCTGGTGATCTCCAGCAAGGCCGGGGCCTACGCCCTGGAACGGGCCGCCCGGGCGGGCGTGCCGTCGGCGGTGGTGTCCCGCAGGGAGCTGGGGGGCAGCCAGGCGGCCTTTGAGGCAGCTCTGGAGGCTCTGCTGGAGGAGTACGGGGTGGAGCTCATCGTGCTGGCGGGCTTTCTGTCCATCCTCAGCGAGGACTTCACCCGCCGCTGGCCGGACAGGATCCTGAATGTGCACCCCTCCCTCATCCCCTCCTTCTGCGGAAAGGGGATGTATGGCCTGCGGGTGCACGAGGCGGCGCTGGCATACGGCGTGAAGGTCACCGGCGCCACCGTCCACTATGTGAACGAGGTGCCCGACGGCGGGCGCATCCTGCTGCAGAAGGCGGTGGAGGTGCGCGAGGACGACACGCCGGAGAAGCTCCAGCGCCGGGTGATGGAGCAGGCGGAGTGGATTCTGCTCCCCCGGGCGGCGGAGCAGGAGGCCGAACGTATTTATCTGGAAAAGGAGAATTGCCCTCATGACTGATCTGCTGACTCTCCTGCGGGAGAACCCCTACCCCGGCCGCGGCATCGCCGTGGGAAAGGACCGGGTATACTATTTTATCATGGGCCGCAGCGCCAACAGCCGCAACCGGATCTTTGTCCCCACGGAGGACGGGATCCGCACCGAGGCATGGGATCCGGCAAAGCTGGAGGACCCCAGCCTGATCATCTACCATCCCGTGCGTACCATGGGGGACGCGCTCATCGTCACCAACGGCGACCAGACGGACACCATCCGGGACATGGGCTGCTTCCGCAGGGCCCTGCGCACCCGGCAGTACGAGCCCGACTGCCCTAACTACACCCCCCGCATCTCCGCCCTGTGCCGGGCGGACGGATCCTTCGAGCTGTCCATCCTCAAGCGGCAGGACGGCCGCTGCCTGCGGGAGTTCTTCTCTTACGAGGGGTGTGACGAGGGTATGGGCTATTTCCTCAGCACCTATCAGGGGCCGGGAGACCCGCTGCCCTCCTTCGCCGGCGAACCCATCCCCGTGGTCATGCCGGAGCCCGCACAGCTCTGGGCGGCGCTGAATGAAGAAAACAAGGTGTCCCTCTACGCCAATGTGGGCGGACAGGTGACCATCTATAACAAAAACAAGGGGGACTGAGGGATGAACGAGCTGGAACTGAAATACGGCTGCAACCCGAACCAGAGACCCGCCCGCGTCTTCATGGGGGACGGCTCCGACCTGCCCATCACCGTGCTGAACGGGCGGCCCGGCTACATCAACCTGCTGGACGCGCTGAACTCCTGGCAGCTGGTGAAGGAGCTGAAGGCGGCCACCGGCCTGCCCTCCGCCGCCAGCTTCAAGCATGTGTCCCCCGCGGGGGCCGCCGTGGGCCTGCCCCTCAGCGAGACCGACCGGAAGGTCTATTTCGTGGAGGAGGGACTGGAGCTCTCCCCGCTGGCCTGCGCCTACATCCGTGCCCGGGGGGCGGACCGGCTGAGCTCCTATGGGGACTGGGCGGCCCTGTCCGACGTGTGCGATGCCGCCACCGCCGCCTATCTGAAGGGTGAGGTGTCCGACGGGATCATCGCCCCTGGCTACACCGGGGAGGCCCTGGCCATCCTGCGCACCAAGAAGAAGGGCGGCTACAACATCGTGCAGATCGACCCGGACTACGTCCCCGCCCCCCTGGAGCGCAAGGATGTGTTCGGCGTCACCTTTGAGCAGGGACATAATGACGCCGCCGTCACCGACGCTCTGCTGGAGAACATCGTCTCCGCCAACCGGGACCTGCCCGGGAGCGCCCGGCGGGATATGATGGTGGCTCTGATCACCCTGAAATATACCCAGTCCAATTCCGTATGCTATGTGAAGGACGGGCAGGCCATCGGCGTGGGCGCCGGCCAGCAGAGCCGCATCCACTGCACCCGTCTGGCGGGGAGCAAAGCGGACAACTGGTACCTCCGCCGCCACCCCAGGGTGCTGGCCCTGGAGTTCGTGCCCGGCATCCGCCGGCCCGACCGGGACAACGCCATCGACGTCTACCTCTCCGACGAGTGGGAGGATGTGCTGGCCGAGGGCGTGTGGCAGAACATCTTTGCCGTGCGGCCTGAGCCCCTCACCCCGGAGGAGAAAAAGGCATGGATCGCATCCCAGAGCGGCGTCACCGTGGGCAGCGACGCCTTCTTCCCCTTCGGGGACAATGTGGAGCGGGCCAGAAAGTCCGGCGTGCAGTACATCGCCGAGCCCGGCGGCTCCATCCGGGACGACAATGTCATCGCCGCCGCCGACCGGTACGGCATGGTGCTCTGCTTCACCGGGCTGCGGCTGTTCCACCATTGAGAGAGCTGAGGCGGCTGCATACGCCTTTTCGCCCACGCGAAATCCTGTGAAACGAGGTCTGAATACTCATGAACGTACTGGTCATCGGCTCCGGCGGGCGGGAGCACGCCATTGTGAAGAAGCTGAAGGAGAGCCCCCGGGTGGACAGGCTCTTTGCCCTGCCGGGAAACGGCGGCATGGCGGAAGACGCCGTCTGCCTGAGCGGGAACGTGAAGGATATCCCCGGACTGGTGCAGGCCGCCCGGGACTGCAGGGCGGACTTCGTGGTGGTGGCTCCGGACGATCCGCTGGCCCTGGGGGCGGTGGACGCCCTCCACGCCGCAGGCTTCCGCTGCTTCGGGCCGGACGCCAAAGCCGCCGCCATCGAGAGCAGCAAGGTGTTCGCCAAGGACCTGATGCACAAATATCATATTCCCACCGCCGGCTACCGGGTGTTTGACGACCCTGCCGCCGCCCTGGACTATCTGGCCGCCGCCCCCATCCCCATTGTGGTGAAGGCGGACGGCCTGGCCCTGGGCAAGGGCGCCCTGGTGTGCATGACCCGGCAGGAGGCGGAGGACGCCGTGCGCGCCATGATGGAGGACAAGGTCTTCGGCGAGTCGGGCAGCCGGGTGGTCATCGAGGAGTTCCTGGAGGGTCCGGAGGTGTCCGTCCTGGCCTTTACCGACGGGAAGACCGTAGTCCCCATGGTGTCCTCCATGGACCACAAGCGGGCCCTGGACGGAGACAAGGGCCTGAACACCGGCGGCATGGGCACCATCGCCCCCAACCCGTACTACACGCCGGAGGTCGCCCGGGTGTGCATGGACACCATCTTCCTGCCCACTATCCGGGCCATGGCCGCGGAGGGGCGTCCCTTCCGGGGCTGCCTGTACTTCGGCCTGATGCTCACCGGGGACGGGCCCAAAGTCATCGAGTACAACTGCCGCTTCGGCGACCCGGAGACCCAGGTGGTGCTGCCCCTGCTGGAGAGCGACCTGCTGGATGTGATGGAGGCCGTGGAGGACGGGGCGCTGGAGCACTGCCCGGTGCGCTTTTCCCATAAGGCCGCCTGCTGCGTGGTGCTGGCCTCGGCGGGCTACCCGGGCCGGTATGAGACCGGCTTCCCCATCACCGTGGACGACGGCTTCTCCGCACAGCTCTACTGCGCGGGAGTGAAGCGGGACGGGGCGGGTGCGCCGGTCACCGCGGGCGGGCGCGTGCTGGGCGTTGCCGCCGTGGGGGACACCCTGCGCCGGGCGGTGGAGGAGGCCTACGCCCAGGCCGCCTGCGTCCATTTTGAAAATGCATATTACCGGAAGGATATCGGCCGGCGTGCCCTGGCCGCAGAGGAGAGATGACGATGGTCTGGCGTGTGTTTGTGGAAAAGAAGGCGCCCTTTGCCGCCGAGGCCTCGGCCATGGCCGAGGAGCTGCGCGGTCTCTACCACCTGTCCGGGGTGGAGCGGGTGCGCATCGTGAACCGTTATGACGTGGAGGGCATCGGAGCAGAGCTGATGGAGCGCGCCTGCGCGGCGGTGTTCTCCGAGCCCCAGATCGACAACGTGTCCTCCGCCGTGGACACCTCCGGCGCGGCGCTGGTCTTCGCGGTGGAGTATCTGCCCGGCCAGTTTGACCAGCGGGCGGACTCCGCGGCCCAGTGCATCCAGATGCTCTCCGCCGGGGAGCGCCCCACGGTGGTGACCGCCAAGGTCTACGTGATCTACGGTACGCTGGGGGAGGGGGACGCAGAGAAGATCCGCGATAGCGTCATCAACCCGGTGGAGTGCCGTCTGGCCTCGCTGGACAAGCCGGAGACCCTGGCGGTGACCGCGCAGACGCCGCCGGACGTGCCCGTGCTGGACGGCTTTACCGGCCTGGATGAGGCGGGGCTGCGCGCCCTGCTGACGGAGTACGGCCTGGCCATGGATGTGGACGACCTGCTGTGCCTGCGGGAGTATTTCCGCGGCGAGGGCCGCCAGCCCACGGTGACCGAGCTGCGCCTGGTGGACACCTACTGGTCCGACCACTGCCGCCACACCACCTTCTCCACCCATCTGGACCGGGTGACCATCGACGATCCGGTGGTGCAGGGCGCCTACGGGCGCTATCTGGACCTGCGCCGGGAGGTGTACGGCCCGGAGAAGGCCGCCGCCCGCCCCCGGACGCTGATGGACCTGGCCACCATCGGGGCCAAGGCGCTGAAAAAGCGGGGCCTGCTGCCGGAGCTGGACGAGAGCGAGGAGATCAACGCCTGCTCCATCCATGTGCCCGCCCTGGTAGACGGGGAGGAGCAGGACTGGCTGCTGATGTTCAAGAACGAGACCCATAATCATCCCACGGAGATCGAGCCCTTCGGCGGCGCGGCCACCTGCATCGGCGGCTGCATCCGCGACCCCCTGTCCGGCCGCGCCTATGTGCACCAGGCCATGCGGGTCACCGGCGGCGGGGACCCCCGTGTTCCGATCGAGCAGACCCTGCCCGGCAAGCTGCCCCAGCGGAAGCTGGCCCGCACCGCTGCGGCGGGCTACTCCTCCTACGGCAACCAGATCGGTCTGGCCACCGGCCATGTGGCGGAGCTCTATCACGAGGGCTACCGGGCCAAGCGCCTGGAGTGCGGCGCGGTGGTGGCCGCCGCCCCCGCCGCCAATGTCCGCCGGGAGCGGCCCGCCCCCGGCGATGTGGTGATCCTGCTGGGCGGACGTACCGGCCGGGACGGCATCGGCGGGGCCACCGGCTCCTCCAAGAGCCATGACCTGAAGTCCCTTTCCACCATGGCCAGCGAGGTCCAGAAGGGCAACGCCCCGGAGGAGCGGAAGCTCCAGCGGCTGTTCCGGGACAGCCGGGTCACCCGGCTGATCAAGCGCTGCAACGACTTTGGCGCAGGAGGCGTGTCCGTGGCTGTGGGCGAGCTGGCGGACGGGCTGACCATTGATCTGGACGCCGTGCGCCGCAAGTATGACGGCCTGGACGGCACAGAGCTCGCCATCTCCGAAAGTCAGGAGCGCATGGCGGTGGTGGTGGCCGCGGAGGACGAGCAGACCTTCATCGCCGCGGCCCAGGCGGAGAACCTGGAGGCCTACCGGGTGGCTGTGGTCACGGCGGAGCCCCGGATGGTGATGACCTGGCGGGGCAGAAAGATCGCCGACCTGTCCCGGGCCTTTCTGGACACCAACGGCGCGGTGAAGCATGCCGACGTGCAGGTGGAGCGGGGCTGCGGGGAGCCCGACCGGCCCCTCTTCTCCTCCCTGCGGGAGATGGCGGGCAGCCTGAAGTGCGCCAGCCGCCGGGGCCTGACCCAGCGGTTCGACAGCACCGTGGGCGCGGGAACAGTGCTGGCCCCCTTCGGCGGCCGCACCCAGACCGGCCCCTCCCAGGCCATGGCAGCCCTGCTGCCGGTCCTGCCCGGCCAGAGCACCGAGCAGGCCAGCGTGATGGCCTGGGGCTGCGACCCGGATCTGCTCAGCACCGACCCCTACTGGGGAGCCTACGAGGCGGGGTATGTCTCCGTGGCCAAGCTGGCGGCCGCCGGAGCGGACTGGCGCAAGGCATATCTCTCCCTGCAGGAATTTTTCGAGAAGCTCCGCCGCGATCCCCGGCGCTGGGGCAAGCCCTTTGCCGCGCTGCTGGGCGCGCTGGATGCCCAGATGGAGATCGGGGCTGCCGCCATCGGCGGCAAGGACTCCATGTCCGGCTCCTTCCTGGATATGGACGTCCCTCCCACGGTGATTTCCTTTGCCGTCGCCCCCGTCCGGGCGGGCGACGTGGTGAGCGCGGAGTTCAAGGGAGCCGGCCACCCGGTGTATCTCTTTGAGCCCGAGGACTGGACGGATCTGCACGATCTGTGCCGCCGTGGGAAGGTCCTCTCCGCCTGGGCGGTGGAGAACGGCCTGGCCGAGGCGGTGATGAAGATGTCCTTCGGAAACGGCGTGGGCTTCCGCGCCGCCGGAAAGCACGACTGGTATACTCC
>CAKUHW010000029.1 GCA_934659415.1 uncultured Oscillospiraceae bacterium | reverse complement strand
GGCTGCAGCTTACCCGTCAAAAAACGTCCTTGAGTTTTTTGACGGCCCGAAGGCCGCGGGGCATACGCCCCGCGGCCTCTGCTGCTGTTTTGCTTTTGTTCTCAGTCCAGCGCGCCCTTCAGATAGGCGGGCACCTCGTCGGGCTGCAGCTCCAGCGCGGCAGCCAGCTCACCGTAGAGCACATCCTGGGCGCGCTTCCAGTAGCGCTGGTCTGTCTGGCCCAGCTTGCGCCCGCCCCGGCCCTTGCGCAGCACGCCCTTGATCAGGCGGATGTAGCCCTCACAGTCGTGGGCCCGAAAAAACGCCTCATACTGCTGGCGCAGGGCGGTGATGCTGTGGCTGTCGCACACCTGCTCTTCGATCTCCGGGATGCGGGCGATCAGGGCGTGGGCGGCCTCCCGGGTGATCACCGGGCGCATATAGGCAGTGGTATCCACAGGGGCATAGATGGTCTCGGTGCCGTAGAGGGGGCGCAGGCGGTAGTACTGCCGGCCCCGCTCCTCCCGGGTAAAATTGGGGGTGCACAGCTCCTCTACCACGCAGACCCCGCTGCTGCCGTATATGACCTTGTCTCCCTGCGCATACATCCCTCCGCGCCTCCCGTCCTCTTATTTTCTTTAGTGTAACACATTTTTCGGGAAAACGTAAGGGTTTATTTTCGTTTTTTCGGATTTTTGTCAAAAAGACCGCCGGAACGCCCGTTTTTGGCCCGCTCCGCCGGCCTTACAGCACCGTGCCCAGCAGGCCCTCCGGTCCCACGCCGTCGATGCGTACCTCCCGCAGACAGTTGTGCAGGCCGGACCCAGCTGCGCGCACCAGCACATAGTTGGGGGCATGGCCCTGCCACAGGCCGTCCTTCTCCTCCTCAAACAGCACCGGCAGGCGCGCGCCCACCCAGCTGTCCAGATAGGCCCTCTCCATCTCCGCCGCCGCCTGGGCGGCCCGGCGGGCGCGCTCCTTCTTCACCCCCAGGGGGACCTGGTCGGGCATGGCCGCCGCAGGCGTACCCGGCCGGCGGGAGTAGGGGAAGATATGTATGGCGGAAAACGCGCAGCGGCGGATGAAGTCCAGCCCGGCGGAAAACTCCTCCTCCGTCTCCCCGGGAAACCCCACGATCATGTCCGTGGTGATGGCGGGACGGTCAAAGTATCCCCGCAGTAATGCAACGCTCTCATAATACCGGGCGGAGTCATATTTCCGGTTCATCCGCCGCAGCACTGCGTCGCACCCGGCCTGCATGGACAGGTGGAAGTGGGGGCACAGATTGGGCAGGGCGGCGGCGCGGCGGCAGAAGTCCCCGGTGATGGTGCGCGGCTCCAGAGAGCCCAGGCGGACGCGCAGGGCGGGGACGGCAGTGCACAGGGCCTCGGTGAGGTCGATGAGGGACAGTCCCTGCCCCAGCTCCCGGCCCCAGGAGGAGATCTCAATGCCCGTGAGCACGATCTCCCGGTAGCCCTCCTCCGCCAGGCGGCGGGCCTGCTCCACCGCCTTCTCCAGCGGGAGGGAGCGCACGGGGCCCCGGGCATAGGGGATGATGCAGTAGGTGCAGAAATTGACGCACCCGTCCTCCACCTTCAGCATGGCCCGGGTGCGCCCGGCCAGACCTCCGGCGGGCAGCTCCTCAAAGACCCGCTGGGTCAGGATGCTGCCGGCGGTCACCAGGGGCCGGGGCGGAGCCTCTCCCTCGCCCGCCGTCCGGGCGGCGGCCACGGCCTCCAGGTCGTCCAGAAACTGTATCCGCCCGGCAGAGCCTCCCACAAGGTCCACCCCCATGGCGGCCACGGCCTCCGGCTCGGTCTGGGCGTAGCAGCCGCACACGGCCACCACGGCGGCGGGCCGGTGCTGCTGGGCCCGGTGGATCATGTTGCGGCACTTGCTGTCGCTGACGGCGGTGACGGTGCAGGTGTTGATAATGTAGGCGTCCGCCTGCGCGCCGAAGGGCACCAGGGTGTGCCCCCGGCGGAGCAGCTCCGCCTCGATGGCCTGGGTCTCATACTGGTTTACCTTGCAGCCCAGGGTATAGATCGCGATATTCATGGTGATGATACCTCTTCAGGTCCTTCGCGCTCACTCCGCCGGAGTGCAGTGGGCGTCCAGCCAGGCCAGCACGTCGGCGTACACCTGCTCCCGGCCCAGCTCGTTGTGCATCTCGTGGCGGCCGCCCTCATACAGCTTCAGCTGCAGGTCCCGGGTGCCGTACTTTTTGAAATAGCCCCACACCTTGCGCGCCCCCGCGCCCATGGAGCCCACGGGGTCCCGGTCCCCGGAGTAGAGGTACACCGGCGTATCCGGGTCCATCTGCGCCAGGGCCCGCGGGCTGGAGATATACTGCAGGCCGGTGAACATGTCCCGGTACATCCCCACGGTGGGAACAAATTGGCACAGCGGATCGTCCATATACTTGTCCACCTCCGCCTCATCCCGGCTGATCCAGTCAGCGCTGGTGCGGTTGGGGGCGAACTTCTTGTTGTAGGCGCCCAGCACCAGGCCGTTGACCAGGGTACTGGAATAGCCGCTGCCCCGGACCAGGCCGATGAGCCCGGCCAGCAGCTTGCCGGCCCCCACGGCCAGGGCGCTCTCCTGCCCGGTGCCGGAGAGGATGGCCCCGTCCACCTCGCCGGGGTAGCGGCAGAGATAGGTGCGGGTCATGAAGGAGCCCATGGAGTGGCCCAGCAGAAAATAGGGCGCGCCGGGAAAGCGCTCCCCCATCTGCCGGCGCAGGGCGTGCTCGTCTGCCACGATGAGGGTCCAGCCGTCATGGTCGGCGAACCATCCGAATTTGCCGTCCACCGCGGCGGTGCGCCCGTGGCCCAGATGGTCGTCCCCCACCACGGCATAGCCGTGCCCGGCAAGAAAGCGGGCCAGGGCGTCATAGCGGCCCACATACTCCGCCACGCCGTGGACGATCTGCACCACACCCCGGGGCGCGCCCTCGTCGGGCAGCCAGAGGCTGGCGCAGACCTGGTGGATCCCGTCGGAGGACGGGAAGGTGAATTCGCTGAATTTTGCCATAGCGGTTCCCCCCGAACGCGATTTGTGATATAATCATATACTGATAGTTTACCCGGTTTGCCGCCGGTTGTCAACAAAGGCACAGCCCTCGCCGGGCGAGAGGACAGACAAAGGAGCGATCGCCATGAAAAACATCCTGCGCAGACTGGGCGCTGTGCTGCTGGCCCTGACCCTGCTGGTCACCGCCGCCTCCGCTCTGACGGTGGAGCAGGCCCTGACCCTGCTGGAGGAGAACTATCTCCGGGACATCCCCGAGGAGGCCCGGGAGGCCCAGAGCCTGGAGCAGCTTTTTGACATTCTGGGGGACCCCTATACCTATTACATGACGGCGGAGGAGTACCAGGCCTTTCTGGACTCGGTAGAGGGCACCACGGCCCTGGTGGGCATCGGCGTATCCATCCAGTACACCGACGAGGGCATCCGCATCGTGGAGGTGCTGCGCGGCGGCTCCGCCCTGGAGGCGGGACTGCAGGCCGGAGATGTGATCGTAGCGGTGGACGGCGTGTCCTGCGCCCCCGCCAGTGAGAGCCACCGCGCCCTGCTCATGGGAGAGGAGGGCAGCCTGGTCACCCTTACCGTGCTGCGCCGCGGGGCGCGCGCCGACTACACCCTGGAGCGCCGCCAAGTGGTCATCCCCAACACCGAGACCACCCTGCTGGAGGGGCGGATCGGCTATATCGACTGTGACAGCTTCGGCTCGGAGACGGGGGCCTATTTCCGCCAGGGGGTGGAGACCTATGACAGTCAGGTGGACACCTGGCTGGTGGATCTGCGGGGCAACGGCGGCGGCCAGACGGACACGGCGGTGGAGGCCATGGGGGTGTTCACCGGCTCCGGCCTGCTGATGTTCCTGCGCACCGGCGCCGGGACGCTGTACTTCTATCCCTACAGCGAGGACGCCCTGACGGAGAAGGCCGCCGTGCTGCTGGTGGACGGCGGCACCGCCAGCGCCGCCGAGGCCTTTGCCGCCACCCTGCGGGATACCGGCCGGGCCCTGCTGGTGGGCAGCAGGACCTTCGGCAAGGGAGTGGCCCAGACAGTGTTCACCCGGGACAACGCCCCCGAGCTCTTCTCCGGGGATGCTTTGAAGATCACCGCCTACCGCTTCTACTCCGCGGGGCTGAACACCAACGACCTGCTGGGAGTAATCCCCACGGTGCTGGTGGCGGACGCCGACGCCCCCGCCGTGGCTCTGGCCCTGTGCGGGCAGGACGGCATCCCGGACGAGGATCTGCTGGTGGTGAGTCTGGGCGCATATGTATGCTATGTGGATCTGCGCGGCACGGAGAAGAGCACCCTCTCCGCCCTGTTCGCCGCCCTGCCCCCCGCCGCCCGGCTCCAGCTCCATGTGAGCGGGGACCTGTGGGACACCCTGACCCCAGCTGAGGCGGCCGCCCGGCTGGGCGTGGAATATACCAGCCGCTGCTTTACCGATGTGGCGGACAGCCCCTGGGCGGACGCCCTGAACACCCTGGCCACCTACGGGGTGCTGCGGGGCATCGGCGGGGGGAGCTTCGCCCCCGCCGCGTCCATCGACCGGGCCCAGGTATGCGCCATGATCGCCCAGGCCATGGGTCTCAGCAGTGACCGGCAGTATTTCTCCGATGTGCCCGCCGGCGCCTGGTATGCCGGAGCGGTGAACGCCATGGCGGAGCTGGGCATCGTGGACGGCGTGGGCGGCGGAAAGTTTGCCCCTCTGGAGCCCATGAGCCGGGAACAGTATCTCACGGTGATGGCCCGGCTGAGCCGCTTTCTCAACGCCTCGGCAGACGGCACCTGGAGCGACCTGTCCCAGGCCGAGCTGGACGCCGCCGGGGCCCTGGGCTTTACCGGCTGGGCCCGGCCCGGCGGGGCGCTGCTGGAGCGGCTGGGCCTGCTGTACGCCGACCCGGCGGGGCTGGACCTCACCGGAGGCATCACCCGGGAGGAGGCGGGGGCCCAGCTGTACCGGGTACTGGCCGGGCTGGATTTTCTGCCGGACTGAGGAGGGACAGGGCACTTGCCCCGCGAGGTCGGCAAAGGCCATAGGTTTCTGCCGGGCCTATCCTCCCCTTGTGTAAAGGGGGGACGCCGCCGCGGCCCTTGCGGCGGCTGGGGAATTGTCACCGGACCAAAGACGGGCCGCCATGGTGACAATCCCTCAGTCAGCGCTGCGCGCTGCCAGCTCCCTTTACACAAGGGAGCTTAGGGCTTGGTGCAGCCCTGCGGCTTGCTGCTCACGACGGTTCGGCGCTTCCCTTGCATTTCCCCGGGAAATGGGATATACTTTTTCTAAGAAGAGACGGAAGGGAGGCGGCAGCGGGTGCGTGTAGCGGTGATCGGCGGCGGGGCGTCCGGCCTGACGGCGGCCTGTACGGCGGCGGAGCAGGGGGCGCAGGTCATCCTGCTGGAGGCGCAGCCCCGGGTGGGCCGCAAGCTGCTGGCCACGGGGAACGGCCGGTGCAACCTCACCAATCTGGAGGACGGCCGGGAGCACTGGCACGGGGCGGATCCCGCCTTTGTCCTTCCGGCGCTGTCCGCCTTTGGCCCCCTGGAGGCCCTGGACTTCTTCCGGAGCCTGGGTCTGCTCACGGCGGAGGAGCCGGGAGGGCGGGTCTACCCCCTGTCCGATCAGGCAGGGAGTGTGGTGGACGTGCTGCGCTTCGCCGTGCAGGCGGCAGGGGTGGAGGTGCGCACCGGCCGGCGGGTGTCTGCCCTGACCCGGGAGCGGGGGGGCTTCCTGCTGCGCGCGGACGGGGAAGAGCTGCGCGCGGACAGGGTCATCCTCTGCTGCGGCGGCGCGGCCGGCGGCCCCCTGGGGGGCTGCCTGGACGGATATAAGCTGCTTCGGAGCCTGGGCCACGGAGTGACGGAGCTCTGCCCTGCCCTGGTGCAGCTGCGCACGGAGCCTCTCTGGGTGCGCCCTCTGAAGGGAGTGCGCGCGCCCGCCGCTCTCACCCTGCGCCGGGACGGCCAGGTGCTGGCCCGGACCCGGGGCGAGGTGCAGTTTACGGAATACGGTGTCAGCGGTCCGGCGGCCTTTGAACTGTCCCGGGCGGCCTCTGTGTCGGGCGGCGGGCAGGAGCTCACACTGGATCTGCTGGATGGCACCCCCTTCGGCGAGCTGGAGGCCCTGCTGGCCGCCCGCTGCCATGCCCTGCCGGAGCTCACCGCCAACGACCTGCTCACAGGTATGCTCCACAACCGCCTGGGCCGCACCCTGGTCCGCCGTGCCGGACTCTCCCTGGAGGTCCCCCTCTCCGCTCTGGATGGGAAGAGCCTGCGCCGGGTGGCGGGATGCGTGAAACGCTTTGCTCTGCCGGTGACGGGCACCCAGGGGTTCGACAGCGCCCAGGTCACCGCCGGAGGGGCGCGCACCGCTCAGTTTGACCCGGAGACCCTGTCCAGCCGCCTGGTCCCCGGCCTGTACGCCGCGGGCGAGGTGCTGGATGTGGACGGCGACTGCGGCGGGTACAATCTCCAGTGGGCCTGGGCCAGCGGCCGGCTGGCGGGGAGGCTGCTGTGATGGATACCACCCCTGAGATCCGCTGGCTGGACGAGGACGTGATCGTCTGCCTCAAGCCCGCGGGCGTGCTCTCCACCGATGAGCCGGGAGGCCTGCCCGGCCTGCTCCGCCAGGCCCTGGACGTCCCGGAGGTATACACCGTGCACCGGCTGGACCGGGTGGTGAGCGGCCTGATGGTGCTGGCCCGTACCAGAGATGCGGCCGCCGCCCTGGGCCGGCAGATCATGGAGCGCTCCTTCGGAAAGGAGTATCTGGCGGTGGTCCACGGCGCGCCGCCGCAGACGCGGGGCACCCTGCGGGATCTGCTGGGGCGGGACAGAGCCCGCCGGATGACCTTCGTGGCCGACGGCCCCGGCCGGGGCGTGCAGGAGGCGGTGCTGGACTACGAGGTGCTGGGCCGGACGGAGGGTCTGTCCCTGGTGCGGGTGGTCCTGCACACAGGGCGCACCCATCAGATCCGGGTGCAGTTTGCCTCCCGGGGACTCCCCCTGGCGGGAGAGCGCAAGTACGCCGTCCGGGAGGATGGCTGTCCCCTGGCCCTCTGGTCCCACGCGCTGACCTTCACCCACCCGGGGACCGGCCGGCCCATGGCCTTCACCGCACCGCCGCCGCCCATCCCGCCGTGGGACCGGTTCCCTCCCCTGCCCAAAAACAAATAGTAGTCTCGATCATTTTATAATACAGGAGGAAATCAAACATGGAAGTTATGAACGCGATTCTGGAGCGCCGCAGCGTGCGCGGCTACAAGGACGAGCCCATTCCCGCCCCTGTGCTGGAGGAGATCCTCCGGGCGGGCACCTACGCCCCCACCGCCATGGGCAAGCAGTCCCCCATCATTCTGGCCGTGACCAACCGGGCGGTGCGGGACAAGCTGTCCGCCATCAACGCCCGGATCATGGGCAAGGAGGAGGGCTTCGACCCCTTCTACGGCGCGCCGGTGGTGCTGGTGGTGCTGGCGGACAAGAGCGTCCCGCCCCATGTGTACGACGGCAGCCTGGTCATGGGCACGCTGATGCTGGCCGCCTTTGACAAGGGCGTGAGCAGCTGCTGGATCCACCGGGCCAAGGAGACCTTTGAGACCGAGGAGGGCAAGGCCCTGCTGAAGGAGCTGGGCATCGAGGGGGACTACGAGGGCATCGGCAACTGCGTGCTGGGCTATGCCGCCGGGCCCCTGCCTGAGGCCAAGCCCCGGAAAGAGCATTATATCTACTACGTCAGGTGAAAAAGCAAAAAGCAGGACCGGAGCTGTTTCCGGTCCTGCTTTTTTGTGTTTGAAATTCCGGCTTACTCCCCGGACAGACGCTTCTGGGAGAGAATCTCGAAGTGGAGCTTCTTCTGCAGGGTGCCCATGATGCCGTCGGGCAGGAAGAGGATCACCAGAATGGCGATGACGCCCAGGATGATATTGGACCAGCCCTTGAACTGGGCCAGCACCTCGGAGAGGATCACGTACACCACGGAGCCCACCACAGGGCCGGCCATGGTGCCGATGCCGCCGATGATGACGATGAACACCACGGAGACCGTCCAGCTGATACCGAAGCCGCCGGTGGGGTAGATGTTGCCCTTGTTCAGGTAGAACACCGCGCCGGCCAGGGCGGTGAAGATGGCACAGATGACGAACACCAGCAGCTTGGACTTGAAGATGTTCACGCCCACGCTGGAGGCGGCGTCCGCGTCGTCACGCATGGCGGTCAGGCCCAGACCGATGCGGGACTTGAGCAGCAGGTAGATCACCGCCATGGCAATGATGCACAGGGTAAGGGCGATGAAGTAGATGGTGCGGGTGCTGGGATAGGG
The DNA here is from genome assembly GCA_934659415.1 of uncultured Oscillospiraceae bacterium. Lineage (GTDB taxonomy): Bacteria > Bacillota > Clostridia > Oscillospirales > Oscillospiraceae > Enterenecus. The sequence continues at coordinate 1,219 of CAKUHW010000029.1, read as the reverse complement.
GCTGACGGAGACCGACATACCGGCCCCCTGCTTGACGTAGGTCCAGCTGGTGAAGAAGGTCTTGAGGGCCTCTGCGATGACCCAGGTGGCCACGGCGAAGTACATGCCCCGCATCCGGAAGAGGATGACCGCCAGAATGAGGGACACCGCCGCGCCCACAGCGCCGCCCACCAGGAAGCCCACCCAGTAGGACATGCCGTAGGTGGCGGTCATCACGGCCAGAGAGTAGCCCGCCAGACCGATAAAGGTCTGCTGGCCCAGGCTGGTCATGCCGGTGAAGCCGCTCATCAGGTTCCACATGGAGCCCAGGGTGATATACAGGAAGATATTCAGCAGGTAGCGCATGGTGTTGTTGCTGAACACGCCCAGGGCGCCCAGGGCATACAGCACGACCACCAGCACCGCGCACACGATGAGCATGAGCCTGCCGTCCAGGACCTTCACCTGCGCGCCGCGAGAGGTATCTGTTTGTTTCATGTCGCTCTCCCTCCCTTATTTGGAAAACAGGCCCTGGGGCCGCACCGCCAGCATGGCGATGAGCAGGATGTAGCTCACCAGCATACCCCAGTTGGGACCGGCGATCACCTGGGCCAGGCCGAACACCAGACCGGCCACCAGCGTACCGGGGATGGAGCCCATGCCGCCGATGACCACCACGCCGAAGGCGATGAGCAGGTAGTTGCCGCCGGAGCTGGGATAGAAGGTCCAGCGCATGCCCACGCCCCAGCCGGCCACGGCGGCGGTGGCCATGGCGATGCCCATGGCAATGCCGTAGGTGCGCCGCACGTTCACGCCCATGAGGGAGGCGGCTGCCGTGTCGTCCGAGGTGGCGCGGATGGCCCGGCCGGTGTAGGTCCGGCGCAGGAACAGCGTCAGGGCCAGAATGGTCAGCAGGCTCACCACGAACACCAGCAGGTCGGTGACGCCGATCTTCACGGTGCTGCTCAGGGCGATGGTCTTGGTGCCGTAAGAGGTGGTGGCGTGCCGGGCGTCGGCGGTGAACAGCAGGAGCATCACGTCCTGCAGGATGATGGACAGGCCGAAGGTGACCAGCAGCGCCGGTTCGGAGCCCCGCAGCATCACCCGGTTGATCAGGGTGGTCTGCAGCAGCACGCCGATGAGGAACATCACCGGGATGGTGACGATGAGGGTGAGCAGCGGATCCACCCCCAGGGCGGAGGCCAGCAGGGTGGAGCCGTAGGCCCCGATGATGATGAAC
>CAKUHW010000028.1 GCA_934659415.1 uncultured Oscillospiraceae bacterium | reverse complement strand
AGCTGGCCCTCTTTGAGGACGAGCAGCTGGTGACCGAGGGCACCATCCGCCACACGGACGAGGAGATCGGCGCCTGCGCGGACAACGCGGCCCAGATCGCCTTCCGCAAGGGCACCATCAACGCCTGGCTGAAGGAGAACGGCATTGCGCTGGACGGGCTGGACGCCATCGTCATCCGCGCCTTCGGCGCGGGCCTGTGCAAGCGGGGCGGCACCTACCTGGTGCAGGGCAAGTTGCGCGACGCCCTGTACGCCGCCTACCAGAAGAGCTTTCCCAAGGCCATCCACCCCTCCTTCATCGTGCTGCCCCTGGTGGACGAAGTGCTGGAGGGCCGCCAGGTCCCCGTGTACATTGTGGATCCGGACGGCGTGGACGAGTTCCAGGACGTATCCTACATCACCGGCCACCCCGACTTTCCCCGCTCCAGCGGCTTCCACGTGCTCAACCAGAAGGCCATCGCCCGCAAGGCAGCCAAGGATCTGGGCAAGCGCTATGAGGATGCGGATCTGGTTGTGGCCCACATGGGCGGCGGCGTATCCATCGCGGCCCACCGCCACGGCCTGGTGGTGGACTCCACCAGCGGCGGCAGCGCCGGCGAAGGCCCCTTCGGCACCAACCGCACCGGTCCCCTGCCCCTGAACAAGCTGGTGGAGGCCTGCTACAGCGGCAAGTACGACAAGGCGGCCATGCTGAACCTGCTGACCAACGGCGGCGGCTTCCTGGCCCACACGGGGTACACCGACCTGCGCATCATTGAGAAAAAGGCCGAGGAGGGCGACGAGCACTGCGACCTCATCCTCCGGGCCTTCATCTACCAGGTGTGCCGCTACATCGGCGCACAGTTCACCGTGCTCAAGTGCCGGGCGGACGCTATTGTGCTCACCGGCGGCATGGCCTACTCCCACCGGGTGGTCTCCGCCATCCGGGACTGCGTGGGCTCTCTGGCCCCCGTGATGGTCTACCCCGGCGAAAAGGAGAACGAGGCCATGGTGGACGGCGTGCTCAGCGTCCTGCGGGGCGAGCGGGAGGCCATTGTGCTGTAAGCTCTCCCCTGCCGCGGCCGGGGCAGCCCTCTTCGCCGGTCCCGGCCCGGCCCTATCCCATCCATAACCGGCGGCGGCAGCGCCTGGCGGCAGGTCCGCCGCCGGAGGAACAAGCAAACCAGAAAACAGAAAGGTGAGAAAGTTATGGGCAAGGAAGTATATGTGGATATTTCCGCGCGCCACATCCATCTCCGCGAGGAGGATGTGGAAACTCTGTTCGGCCCGGGCGCACAGCTGACGCTGCGCGGTCAGGACAACTTCATGGGCGGCAGCGTATACGCTGAGCGCGTGGAGGTCGTGGGTCCCAAGGGGAGCATCCCCCGGGTGACCATCCTGGGGCCCCTGCGCAAGTATGTGCAGGTGGAGCTGTCCGCCACGGACGCCCGCAAGATCGGCGTGCCCGCCGTGGTGCGCGAATCCGGCCCCCAGAACCACGAGGGGACGCCCGGCTGTAAGATCGTGGGGCCCTGCGGCACCCTGGAGATCGACAAGGGCGTGATCGTGGCCCACCGGCACATCCATATGCGCCCTGACGACGCCGAGGAGGCGGGCGTCAAGGCCGGCGACGTGGTGCGCATCAAGATCAGCGGCACCGGCCGCGACCTGATCTTCGACGAGGTGAGCGTCTCTCAGACCAACTCCAGCCACACCTCCGTACACATCGACACCGACGAGGCCAATGCCGCCGGTATGCCCCACGCCATGATGGGCGAGCTGCTGACGAAATAAGACGGCACCGGACCCCTCTATCCTGACCTGGGAGGCCGACCCGCCTCCCCACAACTGAAAGGAGTTCCACGCGCATGAAAGCTATGATCGCAGTCAACGAACTCACCCCGAGCAAGAAGAAGACCATTATGTTTGTGGTGTTCTTCCTGGGCCTGCTGCAAAACTTCAGCTCCAATATGTTCAGCACCACCGGCGCCGCCATCGTGGCGGATCTGTCCGGCGTAGAGTACTACACCCTGCAGTTCACTCTCTTCACTCTGGTCAGCGGCATCTTCATCCCCATGTTCGGCAACCTGGGCGACATCCATGGCCGCCGCCGCTGGCTGGGCATCGGCGCGGCGTTCTTCGCCGTCGGCTCCGCCGTGATGTGGCTGGCCCCCTCCATGCTGGTCGTCCTCATCGGCCGCGTGATCGCCTCCGCGGCCCAGGCCATCATGAGCGCCAACTACCTGACCCTCATCGGTGAGATCAGCAACGAGAAAGAGCGGCCCATGTTCATGTCCATCAACGGCGCGGGCATCGGCGTGGCGCAGATGCTGGCTCCCATCTTGGCTGGCGCCTTCATCGACAACATCAGCTGGCGCATCGTGTTCCTGTTCCTCACCGTGCTGTCCATCGTGTCCATGGTTCTGGTGCTCGCCATGATCCCCACCATCAAGACCCCCGCCATGGAGAGCGGCGAGCACAAGCGGCCCGACTGGGCCGGCGGCATCACCGTGGCCCTCTTCGGCCTGGCCTTCCTGCTGGCCTTCACCTGGGGCCGGTCCAAGGGCTGGGGCAGTCCCACCCTCATCGTGCTGTACATCATCGCCGTGGTGGCTATCATCGCCTTCATCCTGTTTGAGAAGAAGGGCAGCAACCCCCTGATGCCCTTCCACCTGTTCAAGTACCGCGGCTTTACCCTGGGCCTGATCGCCATGGTCCTCTATGGCCCCGCCTGCTTCTCCTTCAGCACCTACACCGCCCAGATCGGCGTGGGCGTGCTGGGGCTCAGCTCCACCGTCTCCGGCACCTTCCTGACGGTCCACGCCGCGGGCTATCTGATCTTCTCCTTCATCTGGGGCAAGCTCATCTCCGTGAAGGGTCCCAAGGCCCTGAAGCCGGTGCAGATCATCTGCATGCTGGGCGTGGCCCTGTCCATGATCGCCTTTACCTTCATGCGCCCCGGCAACTCCTCCTTCATCCTCTACTTCGCTGAGTTCATCGGCGGCGCGTTCAACTCCGCCGTGATCGTGGGCTTCACCCAGATCATCCAGAAGGAGATCCCCCGGGAGTACATCGGCACCGGCACCTCCCTGCTGCAGTTCATGATGAAGCTGGGCGGCACCCTGGGCATCACCATCGGCGGCATGCTCATGAGCTCTACCTGGAGCAACGGCGTGGGCGGTATTCTGGCCGGCGCGGGCAGCCTGGGCGACGAAGTCGTCGGCAAGCTGCAGTCCTCCGGCACCCTGCTGAGCACCCCGGGCATGACCGCCCTGCGGGACGGCGTGGCCAGCGAGTCCCTGGGCCTGTTTGACTCCACCGTCAACTCCCTGCGGATGCTGCTGAGTTCCTCCGTCAGCAATATCTTCTGGATGGCCGGCATCCTGCTGGTGATCTCCAGCATTCTGATGGCCTTCGTGAAGAACTCCGCCGCCAAGAAGGACGCCGAGAACGCTTGAGCCTCCTCTCCGGGCAGGCCGTTCCCTTCCGGCGGCCTGCCCTCCTCCCTCCGCAAGCATCAACTCTGTTATCACCATCCACCTAAGCGCAAATAAAGGAGAATACATATGCCTGATATCAATGTTGTTAATGAGTACGTTGCAGATCTGATCAAGCGCAGCCGCGCCGCCCAGCGGAAGTTCGAGCGGGAGTACAACAACCAGCGCGCCATCGACGAGGTGGTGCGCGCCATCGGCATGGCCGTGCTGGATCACCAGGACGAGATCGCCGAGCTGGCCGTCTCTGAGAGCCACATGGGCAGCGTGGCCGAGGAGAAGATGAAGATTTTCAACGCCGGCGCGGGCAACTGGAACTTCCTGCGGGGCAAGGTCTCCGTGGGCGAGATCCCCAATATCCGCCCCGACGAGCCCGGCGTGCGCGTCTTCGCCAAGCCCCTGGGCGTGGTGGGCTGCATCCTGCCCAGCACCAACCCCACCGGCACGGTCATCGGCGGCGCCATGATGGCCATCAAGGCCCGCAACTCCTTCGTGGCCGCCCCCCATCCCATGACCGCCAAGACCTCCTACACCATGGCCAACTACATCCGGGAAAACCTGAAGGCCATCGGCGCGCCCGAGGATCTGGTGCTGTGCATCTCCCCCGAGATGTGCTCCATTGAGGCCAGCAACGCCATGATGCCCGCCTGTGACGCCAACATCGGCGTGGGCGGCCCCGGCATGGTCAAGGCCGTGTACTCCTGCGGCAAGCCCGGCTTCGGCGTGGGCCAGGGCAACTGCCAGGCCATCGTGGACGAGGACTACCCCGATCTGACCGGCGCCTGCGCCGACATGGTCATGAGCCGTACCTTCCAGAACGGCGTCACCTGCACCAGCGAGCAGACCGTCCACGTCCCCGCCGCCCGGGAGGAGGAGTTCCTGAAGGCTATGGACGCCGCCGGAGCCTACCTCATCACCAGCACCGAGGACATCGACAAGCTGCGCGAGCTGATCTTCCCGGACCACGGCCCCATCAACCGCAAGATCGTGGGCCGTCCCATCCAGCTGATCGCCTCCATGGTGGGCATCACCGTGCCCGACAATTACAAGGCCATCATCCTCAAGAGCCAGGTCACCGATGCCTCCGACATCCTGGGTGAGGAGATCATGGCCCCCGTGCTGCGCTACACCACCTACACCAAGTTTGAGGACGCGGTGGACACCGCCGTCACCAACCTGGAGGTCCACGGCGGCGCCGGCCACAGCAGCTCCATCTGGTCTCACAATCAGGACCGCATCGACTACGCCGCCCGTCTGGTTCCCGTGGGCCGCTTCCACATCAACCAGCCCACCCGGGGCAAGGACAACGGCCTGCCCATCACTGTGGCCATCGGCTGCGGCGCCTGGGGCGGCAACAGCATCTGTGAGAACCTGCAGTACTACCACCTGATGGACTTCACCCGCGTGACGGTCTCCGTGCCCCATATGCACCACTTCGATCCCGCCGACTGGGACAAATACGACATCTGCCCCCGGGTGGATAGCTGAGACCTATTTTTAACTCCGCAGGGCCGCCGCGGAGCGGCGGCCCTGCCTCAAATCTTGTATGTAAGGAGGCCCATCCATGAGCAACAAGACCGTGGCCCACACCAGCGCCCGCGGCGTGGAGCCCTATGACAAGTGTTTCGGCGTCGGCGTCAGCAAGCATCTGACCTCCGGCGGCTTCTCCCCCTACCCCCGCATCGAGCGCATCCGCGAGATGTACAAGGAATCCCCCCTCTTCTTGGACTCCTGCCGCGCCCTGGCCTTTACCGAAGCGTACCGGGAGAACGAGGGCCAGCCCATCGTGATCAAGAAGGCCAAGGCCCTGGAGAAGTATATGCAGGTCTGCCCCCTGAACTATGTGGAGGGGGAGCTGCTCCTGCTGGACGACGGCTCCAAGAACTTTGCCGCCCCCGTCTATCTGGAGAGCGGCACCTGGATCTATGACGAGCTGCGTGACCGCCCCCTGAGCCAGCGCAGCTACAACCCCTTCGTCTACGACGACAAGATCAAGAACGAGATTCTCAGCACCGAGTACTACTGGCGGGGCAAGAGCGTGAAGGACGCTTTCCTGGCCCGGTTGCCTCAGGACGCCGCCAAGGGCGTGGTGTCCACCGGCGGGGTGAACATCCTTAATCCCAGCATCATGGTGGATATGGGCGTGGGCCACATCACCCCCAACTATGAGTACATCCTGAAGCTGGGTCTCAGCGGCATCAAGGCCGAGGTGAATGCCGCCATTGAGAAGCTGGGCACCCCCACCAACGCCGACGGCGTGCGGGCCCTCCACTTCCACAAGGCTCAGCTCATCGTGCTGAACGCCATCTCCGACTACTTCCGGCGGTACGCGGTGTACGCCAAGGAGCAGGTGGGTAACTACACCAGCCAGCAGACCAAGGACGAGCTGCTGCACATGAGCGAGATGTGCGAGTATCTGGCCGAGGGTCCCGCCCGGGACTTCTGGGACGCCGTTGAGGTCATGCACATGGTGCATATGGTGGCCTTTATGGAGTGCAACGGCCACGGTATCGCCCTGGGCCGCACGGACCAGTACCTGTACCCCTACTACAAGTCCTCCCTGGACAACGGCACCTATACCAAGGAATTCATGCAGGAGCTGCTGGAGTTCTACTATCTGAAACTGACCACCCACGAGAAGCTGGCCCCTGACACCGGCAACGACCAGTGGCGGGGCGGCGTGCGCGGCTGGACCAGCTCCGCCCTGATCGTGGGCGGCACGGACGCCGAGGGCAACGACGCCACCAACGACCTGACCTTCATGCTGCTGGACGCCATGATCCACACCCGCCTGGTCAACCCCTTCATCACGGTGCGCTGGCACGCCGGCACCCCCTATGAGCTGAAGGTGAAGGTGGCCGAGATGGTCCGTCTGGGCATGGGCCACCCCAAGATGATGAACGACCCCGTCTGCGAGGATGCCCTTATGCGCCAGGGCGTGTCCGCCGAGGATGCCCGCGACTATGTGAACATCGGCTGCGTGGAGCTGGAGGCCCCCGGCAAGACCTTCGGCTGGCACGACAACTGCTACATCACCCTGCCCAAGGTGCTGGAGCTGGCGCTGAACAACGGCTGCTGCTTCGAGTGTCCCGGCGAGAGCTGCCCCCAGTACAACAAGACCTGCAAGGGCGTGGGCAAGTCCCTGGGCCTGGAGACCGGCTATCTGAAGGACTTCAAGACCTACGAGGAGGTCCGGGGCGCCTTTGAGGCCCAGCTGAAGTACTGGGCCGACCGGGAGATCATGGCGGTGGACCTGCTGCAGAGCTGCCACATGGAGCGGGACGACTACCCCTTCATGTCCACCCTCATCCTGGACTGCACCGAGAAGGGCAAGAGCCTGATGCAGGGCGGCGCCCGGTACAACTTCACCGGCCTGCAGTGCCTGGGTCCGGCCACCACTGCAGACTCCCTCACCGCCCTGAAGCAGGTGGTGTACGAGGAGAAGAAGTACACCGCCGAGGAGTTCTACGACGCACTGCTGAAGAACTGGGAGGGCTATGACCGCCTGTACCAGCTGGTGAACAGCGACAAGGTCCACCACTACGGCAACGACGACGACTACGCCGACGCCATGATGAAGTACGTTCTGGACACCTATGCCAACCTGATGCAGTCCTATCCTCCCACCCGGGGCGGCGTGGGCGTCATCAAGACCGGCTCCTTCTCCACCGTCATCAACCTGATGTCCGGTCTGGTGTGCGGCGCGTCTCCCGACGGACGCAAGCACCACGAGGCGGTGTCCGAGAATATCGGCGCGGCCCGCACGGCCCACTCCAACCGCGACCGGAACGGCCCCACTGCCTACGCCCATTCCATCGGCAAGCTGGACCACGCCAAGTTCGGCAGCGGTACGCTGATCAACATGCGCTTCGGTGCGGACACTATCTCCGGCGAGAAGGGCCGCGAGAACTTCATGGACTTCCTGGACGGCTACTTCGACCAGGGGAAGAACGCCCCCATGCACATCCAGTTCATGGTAGCCGACAAGGACACCCTTATCGACGCCCAGCAGCACCCCAAGGACTACCAGGACCTGCTGGTGCGCGTGTCCGGCTTCAGCTCTTACTTCCACACCCTGAGCAAGGGCTTCCAGGACGAGCTGATCAACCGCACGGAGCAGTCTCTGGACTGACCGATAAACGCAGCATTCCCTCCTCCAAACCACCGGGAGACGCAAACCATCCCGGGCGAATGCCCCGGCAGGTCCCGCCGGGGCATTCGCAAAGCGGTCCGGCCGCCCTGCGGCGGGCCGCGCATTCTCCGTGCGCCCCGGCGGGACCTCCCGCCGGGGCGCGCTGTTTCCCATCAAACTGTATTGCGAGGTAAGCATATGGAAGACACAAAACTGACCGGCTGCGTCCCGTCTGCGGACGGCGGCGAGCCCTTTGCCTATGTGGCGAACGTGCAGCGCTTTACGGTGCACGACGGCCCCGGTATCCGCACGGAGCTCTTCCTGAAGGGCTGCCCGCTGCGCTGCAAATGGTGCAGCAATCCCGAGACCTATGAGCGCGCCCCCCAGGTGGGGGTACATCCCGAAAAGTGCATCGGCTGCGGGTACTGTCTGAAGGCCTGCGCCCGGCACGGCAAAAACGCCCTGCTCATCGGCGAAAACCACATCGTGGGCATTGACCGGACCCTCTGCGACAACTGTCTTCTGTGCGAGGAGGAGTGCATGTCCGGCGCGCTGACCATCTGGGGGCAGAAGATGACCGTGAGCGGCGCGCTGGATGTGATTCTCAAGGACCGGAACTTCTATGAGAAGTCCGGCGGCGGGATGACTCTGTCCGGCGGCGAGGCCCTTCTGCAGTGGGAGTTCTGTCTGGAGCTCCTCAAGCGCTGCAAGGAGGCAGGCATCCACACCTGCGTGGAGTCCGCCCTGTACATCAAACCGGAAATTCTTGATAAGGTCGTCCCCTACATCGACCTTTTCATTACCGATATCAAGCAGATGGACAGCGAGATCCATCGGGCATACACCGGCGTGCCCAACGAGCGCATCCTCAGCAACATCAAAAAGCTCTCCGGCATGGGCATGCCCATGATCATCCGGATGCCCATCATCCCCGGCTTCAATGACACCGAGGAGTTCATCGACCGGGCCTCCGACTTTATCCTCCGCGAGCTGCACAACGCGCCGGAGCAGATTCAGCTGCTCAAATACCGCCCTCTGGGCGAGGAAAAGGCCGGTACCCTGGGCCTGCCCATGGAGATGAAGGCCATCAAGATCGAGGATCGGGAGGGCTTTGAACAGAAGATCAAGGACTTTGCCCGGCGGATGAACGACAAGGGGATCCCGGCCATCGCCGGCTCCCGGGCAAAATCCGCCCCCGCCGCGGCGGAGCAGGCGGACTGATCTCCCCATCACACGGAAAGCGAGGGCCGCTATGGACGGAAAGCTTATACGAGACCAGCTCGTCGCCCTGGAATGGGATATGTTCCAGCACACCCGCAACCGAGGCGGCCGCGCCTCCTGTCAGGATGACTACGCCACCTTCTGCAAAATGCGCACGGCGCAGTTTTCCGCCTGGAGCGACGAGGCGGCGGAGAGCTATCTGGCAGATCTGACCGCCGCCGCTCTGCAGGGGCGCAATCCGGTGGCGGAAAAGTACCTGCACATGATGAAAAGCACCCATCCGGCGGAGTATGAGGCACAGAAGCACCTTCTCCCCCCTGTCAGCGGGGAGAAGGCCGCCCTGGCCGAAGAGATCTGCGCTGAAATGCTCGCCCAGACTGCCGCCCTGCGGGAGGTCTTTCCCCTGGTGGGCGCCTCCGGCCGGCCGCTGCTGCGCAGCGCGGACCCGGAGGGCTTTGTCTCCCTTCAGACCTATCAGCTGGGGGAGCTGCTCACCTATTCCGAGCAGACCCTGCGCCTGCTCAAGGCCCACCTTTTTGCCCTGAAGGCGGAAGGCCGGAGTCTGGCGGAGGAGATCACGGCACGCAGCGTATGCGCCTGCGGCTTCTCCTCCCTGCAGGAGGCAGAGGCCTTTCTCAGCGCGGAGCGGGCGCGGCAGAACGCTGACAGAAACGGAGGAGCCCTATGAACACCGAGGTCAGCATTTCCGATATCATCGCCCGGGCAGACGCCCTCACC
>CAKUHW010000027.1 GCA_934659415.1 uncultured Oscillospiraceae bacterium | reverse complement strand
GAGATGCCCGGCGCCAACGTCACCGTGAGCGCCTCCTTCCGCAAGGACACGGTGTTCACCGACATTGACGGCCACTGGTACACCGAGGCCATCAACTGGGCTGTGGAGCAGGGCATCGCCGTGGACGACGAGGGCACCGGCCTCTTCCGGCCCGAGGATGTGTGCACCCGCGCCAGCATGGTCACCTTCCTGTGGCGTGCCGCCGGCTGCCCCGAGCCCGCCATCGCCAATCCCTTCACCGACGTGAGCGAGAGCGACGCCTGGTACAAGGCGGCCCTGTGGGCCTGCGAGATGGGCATCACCAAGGGCTACGGCAGCAAGGACACCTTCGCCCCCAACGCCGTGAGCACCCGTGCCCAGACCGTTCTGTTCCTGCAGCGGGCCGTGAAGGCCGCTGACGGCAGCGTGAACGACTTCACCGACGTGCCCGCCGGGTCCTACTACGAGGGCGCGGTGAGCTGGGCCGCCGAGAACGGCATCACCAACGGCACCAGCACCGGCGTGTTCAGCCCCGCCGCCGACTGCTACCGCGGCCAGATCATCACCTTCCTGTACCGCCTGTACAAGGACCGCTGAGCCGCAGTCATACCCCAAAACAAGGAGCGCCCTGCCGGACACCCGGCGGGGCGCTCTTAGGCCGTCAAAAAACTTAAAGGCGTTTTTTGACGGGGTGGTTGCAGTCCGCCACGCGCACTCAATGTCCATAGGACGCGGACATTTCGCACACTCGCGGCCTGAGAAGTGTTTTCTGCCACGCACATGTCGCGGCAGAAAACGGATTCCAGATTATTCGCCGCTGCGGCGGCGAACTCTGCGAGGCTTTTTTGACAGTCTCAGGAGCGCCCTGCCGGACACCCGGCGGGGCGCTCCTTGCATATGCTATCGGCGCAGTGTCCATACCCCCCTTGTGTAAAGGGGGGACAGTCGGCGAACTTTGCCGACAGGGGGGATTGTCACCATGGCGGCCATTTAATGCGGGGGTTCCTGCCCTGTTCGTAGGGGCCGATGTCCTCATCGGCCCGGGATAGGGGCCCGCGGCAAGGGCAGAGCCCCTGATCGTCCCCCTTCGGCATACCGCCTCTCACCCCATCCGGGTGCAGCGGACGGTCAGGCGGGCGCGGCCGGAGTAGGTGCAGGTGAACAGGGTCAGGTCCCAGCCGCCGCCGGTCATGCGTTCGGTCTCGGCGGCGTTTAAAGTCTCCAGGCAGGACACTGCATAGACGTGGAGCACGCCGCCGGCATCGGTAAAGTACACCGCGTCCCCCTCCTTCAGGGTCGACAGGGCGGCGAAGTGCTCCCGGTAGTTGTGGGCCGCGATCACCAGGCCGCCCCCCTCCGCGGTGCCGCTGTAGCGGCAGGGGGACAGGCGCAGGGCCCCGTCGGTCAGCTCGGCCCGCACGGGCAGCTGCAGGTCCAGCGCGGGGATGGTGAGGTAGCCCAGATAGCGCGCGCCGTCCACCTCCACAGTGGTTTCGACCTTCTCCGGATTGTTCCCCGGTATGGCGGAGTCTGCGGAGGTGCCGGCAGTGGGCTGTTCCCGGCGGATCTCAATGGTGCGGGCCAGGGCGGGCAGCAGTTCCTCGGTGACGGCGGCGGTCTGCCGCTCCTCCCGCAGGTTCCAAAGGGTCAGCCCCAGGGCCAGGGCCGCGCACACCCCGCCCAGAATCAGGCACAGCAGGCCCGCGCCGTGCCGGGTCATCTGCGGGGCCTCCGCCGGGTCAGCAGCAGGCCCAGAGCGGTGAACAGAATGGCGCCCGCCGCCAGGAAGGGCAGCGGCCACTTCAGCTGGCCGGTCTGGGGCAGGTCGGACGCAGAGAGATCCGGACTGGCAGTGGGCTCGGGGGACGGCTCCGGAGAGGGCTCGGGAGAGACTGTGGGCTCGGGAGAGACTGTGGGCTCGGGAGAGACTGTGGGCTCGGGGGAGGGCTCCGGGGACGGCTCCGGACTGGGCGAGGGCTCCGGCGGGAGAGCGGTGCGCGCCAGCTTCGGCACGGCGGTGACCTGCCTGCTCCAGGGGAAGGAGACATCCGGGCGGCCGGGGATGGAGAGGAGGCAGGGATCGCAGGCATAGGCCCAGCCTCCCTGCTCCAGGGGGGCCGCGGTGAGCAGATACAGTCCGTCCTCCAATCCGGAGAAGATGGCCGCGCCCGCCGCGCCGGTGCGGTCCGCCCGGTCTGCGGCAAGCCCCTGCGCCCCGGCCCATTCAGCCAGCAGCCGGGCGGCCGCCTCCCACCGGGCGGCGGAGGTGAGATTGTCCACCGCCGCGCCGCTGCCGGCATAGGGCTCCAGCAGAGTATACCGGCCGGGGGCGGACGCCTCGGCCACCCGCCGCAGGGTGAGGCTCATTCCCTCCAGGGGCGCGCCCTCCCAGGCGCACACCACCGTAAGCGTCCCGCCCGGTTCGCCGGAGGCGGCGCAGGGGGCGGCCAGAGCCGCGCACAGGAGCAGCGCCAGCACCAGAGACCATATTTTATTGTGCCGGGACCGGGACATGGCATACCGCTCCTTTCCGGATGATTTTATCAGAAAACGTGCTTGTGCTCCTGCCGGGTGGAAAGCCGCGCGCCTCGGCGGCCCCTTACCCTACGGGTTTGGCGCAGGTCACTGGTCTCCGCCGGGCCCATGCCCCCCTTGTGTAAAGGGGGGACGGTCGGCGGTCTTTGCCGACAGGGGGGATTGTTACCAAGCCAAAGGCGGGCGGCCATGGTGACAATCCCTCAGTCAGCGCTGCGCGCTGCCAGCTCCCTTTACACAAGGGAGCTTATCTCAAAGCCCTTTGGACAGCGCAGAGAACAGGACCTCTGCCCTTGCCCTCGGCTCTCCCTCTGGGAGAGGCAAGGGGTGCTGTGCGCCCGCCTCACCCGCGCTTTTTCCGCCGGGCCAGACGGACGATCAGCAGCACCAGCAGTCCAAGCAGGAAGGCGGCCAGCACTCCGGCCAGCAGCCAGCCCTTCCAGCCCAGGCTATGGGTGACCTGCTGCACCACGGTGACCTGGGGAGCCTCCTCCTGGGGGGTCTCCTCCACCCGGCGGCCCCGCACCAGCAGGCGGTGGGTGTTCACCCCGTAAGGGGTGCAGGTGACCAGGGTGGCCAGATCCTCTCCCTCCACGGGGAGCAGCTCCTCCACCTGGTCGGGCTCCACCACGGTGATCCGGTCGGTCTCATAGGCCAGGCGGCGGCCCAGGATGCAGAGATAAAAGCGGTCGCCGATCTCCATCTGGTCCAAATCGGTGAACAGGTGGGCGGAGGGCAGGCCCCGGTGGCCGGAGAGCACCGTGTGGTACCCCGTCCCGCCGATGGGCAGGGAGGTCCCTGCCAGGTGGCCGATCCCCTGCTGCAGGGCGCTCTCCCCTGTGCCGTGGTAGATGGGCAGACGCAGGCCCAGCCTGGGGATCTCCAGATAGCCCATCACCCCGGTGCCCTCCAGGTCCAGCAGGGACCAGTAGGGGTCGTCCTCCTCCGGCTGGCGGCCCTTGAAGGCGTCGCCGAAGGAGGGGGAGAGGGCGTCGTTATAGGCCCGGGCGGTCTCCAGCCAGGCGGAGTAATCCGCCTGGGACAGCTGCTGGGCCTTTTCTTCATAGGAATGGATGAGCTGGTTCTGCCGGTTCTGGTTCCACAGGTCGCTGAACACGGGGTAGAACAGCACGCCGAAGCCCACGGCAAAAATGAGCGCGGCGGCCAGTATTTTTATAATGCCCCTGGTGCGTTTCAATGGCGTCGTCCTTTCTTCTCCAGCCGCTTTCCGCCCCGGCGGCTGACCCGCCAGAGGATCAGGGCGAGCAGGGCGGTAAAGCCCAGCCCGGCGGCGACCCACAGCTCATACCGGGTGTGGACGGAGCTGACGGCGGTCTCCCGCTCCGTCTGCACGGTCTCCACGGTATACTCCACCCGGTGCCCCCGCACCAGCAGGCGGTGGGTGTTCACCCCGTAGGGGGTGCAGGTGACCAGGGTCACCAGGTCCGCCCCGGGGATCACGTCCAGGTTGGCGGTGTCGCTGGGCTCCACCTCCAGGACCTGATCCACCTCATAGGCCAGCACCCGGTCCAGCACATGGAGGTAGAAGTGGTCGCTGGGGCCCAGCAGGTTCAGATCGGTGAACAGCGCGGCGGAGGGCAGGCCCCGGTGGGCGGAAAGCACGCAGTGGGTGCTCTCCCCGCCCACGGGCAGGGCGGAGCCCTGCAAGTGGCCCACCCCCTTCTGGAGCACCGCCTCGGAGGTGGTGTGGTAGATGGGCAGGCTGACAGAGATGCGGGGAATGCTGATAAAGCCCATCACGCCATCGGCAGAGAAGGACAGCTGGGCCAGATAGTTCCTGTCCTCCTCGGGGGTGATCTTGGAAAAGGCGTCGGGCACGCCCTTGCCGGGGAGGGTAGCGTTGTAGGCGTCCGCCAGGTCGAACCACCGGGCGTGATTCGCAGCGGCGGAGCTTTCGGCGTCCGGGGCGGTAAACTGCCGCTCATAGTCCCGGATGAGGGCGTCGCTGCGCCGCTGGTTCCAGCGGGCGCTGAACAGCGGGTACAGCAGCAGGGAGAGACCCGCGAGAAACAGCAGCCCCAGCGGCAGCAGCAGCCAGGGCGGGCGTTTTTTGGGGTTTGTCATGGGCGTCTCCTTGCTGCCGTGGCCGCCGGGAGGGGGAGGGAAGCCCCTCCCGGCGGTTGCGCACGGACGGGGAGTGAGGGAGGTCTCCCCGGCCGGCTTACGGCCGATCTATAGTATTATGGCTCAGTTCTTCTCGCCGCGCTTGCGGAAGAAGAACAGCCAGACAGCAGCAGCCATCAGGGCTACGCCGACCACGGTAAAGACGGTGGTGCCGATACCGCCGGTGGTGGGCAGGATGGGAGAGGAGCTGTTGAGCAGGCTCCAGTTGAACTGGTTCACATTGGCGGCATCCACGGCGCTGGTGTTGATGAGCAGGGTGTCGCTGCCGCTCTTCACGGCCACCACGGTGCTCACGCCCAGCTTGCCGTTGATCACATCGCCGTCCCGGTGGCTCACCAGGTCCACATGGAACGCGCCCTTGGGGGCGTAGTAGCCGGAGGGGACGGTGGTCTCCACCAGGTAGTAGTGGCCCACGTCCAGACCCTTGATGAGGAAGCTGGCATCCAGCGCGACGACCACGCCGGTGCCCGCGGCGATCTCAGCGGCGGTGGCGGGGCGATAATAGGCGCCGTCCAGCACGAACTTCAGGGCG
The DNA here is from genome assembly GCA_934659415.1 of uncultured Oscillospiraceae bacterium. Classification (GTDB taxonomy): domain Bacteria; phylum Bacillota; class Clostridia; order Oscillospirales; family Oscillospiraceae; genus Enterenecus. The sequence goes on along the minus strand of CAKUHW010000027.1, from coordinate 4,399 downwards.
TTGACGTCGCTCTCCGCATCCGCCTCGGTGGGGTACACGGTGAACTGGGCCCCGTCCAGGGGCTTGTAGGCCCCCAGGGCGTCCTTGTCGGTGGACAGCTTGTCCAGCTTCATGGAGTAGGTAAACACCCGGGCGGTGGAGGCATCGGAATCGATCTGGGTGGGATCCAGAGAGGTGCTGTAGGTGAGGCGGGCGGTGTTCTCCGCGTAGTTGTACACGGTGGCGTCCGCCGCGCTGAGCACGGCCCTGTCGGTCTTTACCGCCGCAGGCATCATGGTGGCCTGGTAGGTGAGGTACACGGTGACGGAGGATACAGCGGAGCCCTTGATCTTCAGGTAGTTCAGGTCGAAGGTCACGGTCTGCTCGCCGGTGGTCTCGTCATAGGCCCCGGCGGTGGTGTTGGAGATGGCGTCCGCCACCTCGGAGGTGTAGGTCAGGCCGTTCACGGCGGTGTACACCTTGGCGGAACCTTCCACATACTGGAAGCCATCCAGAACATCGGTCAGCTTGAAGACAGGCAGGTTCACCACATTGGTGTAGATGGGCACGTTGATGGCCAGGCAGAAGTTCATCACCTCGCCCACGGTGCCCGCGGCGGCGGAGCGCCAGGCGGGGGTGATGGTGGTGGTGTTGTCCCATACGGTCTTTTCCACCTCGGGGGCGGCGGCATGCTTCAGGGCCACCTCATAGCTGGGCCCGGTGAGCTTGTTCTTGCCCTCGCCGGCGTACACGTTCACATTGCCGTCCTTCACCTGCACAAACACGGAAGTGGCGCGGTAGATGCGGCTGTTGTTGGCGGTGGTGGACACCAGGAACAGATAGTAGCCGGGTTCCAGGGACATGGTGACCCTCTCGGTGGCGTCGGCGGTCTCGCTTCTGTATACGGCGGGCAGAACGGGAACGCCATTCGTGGGGGAGTTGCAGTGGGCCACATAGTTGCCCAGCAGGAAGTCCACGTTGGAGGGGGTCAGACTGCTGAAGTAGTTGTCCAGCTCGGTCTCGGTGGTCAAGTTGAGCATCCAGGTCCTGAAGCTGTCATGGTACTTGTAGGAGTTGTAGCTGGCGTCGGTGTACTCCACCAGACGGTAAGCGCTTACGGTATCGCCCTCGGCCACTTCCGTGAGGGTGACGGCGGTGGGGGCAACGGCGGCAGCGGAGACGGCGCCGCCGGAGGCCAGGGCGGGGACGGCCAGGGCCAGGGCCAGGACCAGGGCCAGCAGGACGGCCCCAAGATGTTTCGTGTGTTTCATAATCGATTTTCCTTTCTCTGTATGATTTCTACTGCTGCTTGCTCTATATCATACGCCGCGATGGCGTGAATGACCGAAGGCGCAGGGAGACCCTCAGGGACTTCTGCCCGCCGTCCGCTTTCCCCTCCCGCAGGGCAGGAAGAGGAAGGCCGCGGCAGCGGCGGACATGAGGAGCACCCCGGAGAGCATCATGGGGAAAATGCCCGGCCCGCCCACGCTGGGGATGACCCACAGGGCCACGTTCTCCACGGTGAGCACATAGTTGCCCACGCTGTCCAGGCTCACGCTCCAGTGCTTCATGGCGGGACGGACCGCGGGGGTGACCGTGCCCCCGGCCACGCTGACGAGGATCTCCTCGGTGAGGGGCTGATAGCCGGAGGGGGTGACGATCTCCTGGATCTGATAGATCCCGGCGGGGAGGCCGTTGAGGGCCACCAGCCCGTCCGCCCCCACGGGGTAGGTGCCGTAGAGGGTCCCGTCCAGCCAGACCCGGAAGGTGGCGCCGGTAATGGGCCGCCCGGCCCCGTCGGTCTTCCGGAGGACCAGCCCCATGTCGGAACGGTTGACTACGGAGGAGACGGCGGAGCCCGTCCCGTCATAGATCACGGCGGAGCCGCCCCGCACCACCACGCGGTAGAGGGAGGTGTCCCCCCGGTAGCCCGCGGGGGCGGCGGTCTCCCGCAGGTAATAGGTGCCCGGGGGCAGCGCACCGAAAATGGCAAAGCCCGCGCCGTCGGAGACGACCTGGGCCGTCTGGATCAGACAGTCCGGGTCGGAATAGAGGGTGAATTCGGCTCCGGCCAGGGGGCGGCCCCGCTCATCAGTCTTGGCGAGGCTGAGAGCCCCCTTCACAACGCTGTTGTTCACCCCCAGCACGGCGTGGGCCGCGTAGTGAATCAGACCCTCGTCATCCGCCCACACGGCGTCCTCCCCGTAGTCCGCGCCGTCCGCGCCGGAGTAGGTGGGCACGTCGTAGGACACCAGGTAGTCCGCGTAGCCGTCGCTGTCGGCCCCGGGGTCATAGGCCGTTGGGCCGATCATGACCTCCCGGAGGGAGTAGGCGGCCAGCTTGCCGTCCTGAAAGAGGGGCAGGTCGGTCCAGGTATAGCTCCAGCCCCCCGCCTCGGTGAGCTGCTGGGTGTAGATGGGTTCGGCCAGCTTGGCCCCATTGCGCCACAGCTCCACGGTGACGTCCTGCCGCTCGGTGGCGGCGTCCCACCGTTTGTTCACCGTCACGGTGAGCAGCCTGCGGGAGAGGTTGCGCAGAGTGATCAGCTCCGTGTCCGCCCCCAACAGCCACTGCCTGTCGGCGGGGGACTCCGCAGGCAGGCCCTCCGCCGTGGCGGAGTACGCCAGCTCTCCATTGTCCGTGACAGACAGGCGTATCCGCTCGGGGCCCAGATAGCCGGTGGGGATGGTCTCGGTGAGGACATATTCCCCCGGCTCCAGCTTCAGGTAGAGGTAGCCGTTCAGGTCGGTGAGCACGGTGTTCCCGTGGATGTCTTCGGTGTAGCCGTCAATGCCATAGGTGAGGTGGTCGTTGGTGTACTGGTTGGCGCCCGGCTTGCGCCACAGCTCCGGCAGGGTGCCGTCAGCATTGGTGATGGCGAAGGGTACGTTCCCCATGCCGTTGCCCGTGAGCGCATCCACCTTGTGGAGGGTGAGCAGGCCGGACTGCACATAGAGGTTCTGAAAGGCCGCGGTCTGGATCACGTCGTCGGGCACATCGCCGGGATAGGACTCCGCGGTGACCGCCACCCCCGCGGCCGGATCGTAGGCCAGCCAGCCGGCCGTCTGGGCCGCGCTGTTGCGGATGGCGTACTGGCATGTAGTGTGCCAGTGGGCCCCGGCGGGCAGGTAGTCCAGCTCCCGCAGGGTGTACGCCCGGCCCTGCCGGGCGGGGACGGTCCAGGTGTAGGTGCCGGTGGCGGCGTCGTAGCCGGTGTAACCCGCCTCCCCTGCCCCGCTCACCTCCTCCGCGGGGGTGAGCAGCAGGCGGAAGTCCTCCGTCTCCGCGCCCGCCTCGGTGTGGGTGACGGAGGCGTACCAGGTCTGCTTGACCTCTTCAATGGCCTCGTCGTCCCCGGCGAAGGTCTTCTGCACAGTGATGCGGGCGGCCTTGGCCACCAGAATGCCGTCCAGGTGCCAGCCGTCGGAGTGCTCATACTTCAGGGCGTACCAGCGGACCTTGAAGTGCTCGGTGGTGAGCTTGTCCACAGGGACGGTCTCGTCCCCCATGGTGATCTGTGCGCCCACCGAGCGCAGGTAAGCCAGCACCACCTCGTCGCTGGGCAGGGCCTCCAGGGTGACCCCCTGGATGTCCTCCGTGACGGCGCGGCGCAGCTGGGCATCCACCTCATAGGCCGTGTCAGAGGAGGTGGGGGGCGCGATGAGCAGGTAATCCCCGCTGTCCGGAATGTTCTCTCCGCCGAAGACCCGGGCGGCGAAGATAGAGGGGGTGAAGTCGTCCATGCTGATGCCGGTGTTGAAGCCGTTGGACATATTGTCCGCGATCTCACAGCTGGCGTTTACGTAAAAGTTGGCCGAAATCATCCGGCCGTTGTCCTCCGTGGCGCTCCACTCGGCGTACAGCGTCAGGACTCCGCCGGGAGCCAGAAGGGCCAGCTCCGCCCGGGTGAGGGTGTCCCCCGGCTGGAGGATGGTGTCCGTGGTCCCCACCCGCCAGCCCCGGAAGGTGTAGAAGCCGTGGCGGTTGTTGCTGCTGGACAGGAATACCTTGGCCCGGTCGGTGTCGGGAGAGAGCACCGTATAGGTCTGGGCGCTCTCGCCCACCGCGTCCAGGAAGGGAGAGCCGCCCTGCACGGTAGCGTCCTCCACGATGGTCTGCGCTGCGGGGAGGAACTGGCCCACCTTCACCAGGTGGCCCGCCAGGGTGGGGTTGTAGTCCACAGTGAGGCCCTCGGTCACGGCGGTGAGCACCACGCCCAGCTCCGCCGGGATGGTGACGGTGACGGTCCCGGCGGCGGCATCCTCCGCCATGTCCAGGGTGAGCTCCGCACCGGTGAGGGGGTCGGAGGCCACCCAGACGCCGCCGGGGACCGCGGGCAGGGTGACCGTGCCGCCCCCGGTGTGGAAGAGGTAGCGCACGGCGGGCACCTCCGCCGCCGTGGGATAGACCAGGTGGAGAG
>CAKUHW010000026.1 GCA_934659415.1 uncultured Oscillospiraceae bacterium | reverse complement strand
CCGTATCCGCCGCCATAGCCGGAGCCGCCGCCGGAACGGCTTTTGGTAATCGCCTCGTAGGCCTCGTTGATCTCTTTCATTTTTTCCTCGGCCAGGTCGGCCAGAGGATTATCATGGTAATTGTCCGGATGGTACTTTCGGGCGAGAGCCCGATAGGCCTTTTTGATATCTTCGTCGCTGTCGCCGGGACTTACACCCAGAACCTCATATGGATCTCTCATGTATTTTTCTCCCTTGCTTCTGTACTTCCTTCCACTTTCCGTCCAGGACCGCGCGCTGAACGGCAGGAAGTCCAAACTCCAGTATATTTTCTATGACAGTGCGCCAGGGCCCGAAGTCGATCAGGTCGGCGGCCGCACAGGCCAGACGAACGGAATGGGTCATCGTGGTCTCCACATAATTCCGCTCTCCGGCGGCTCCGCCGGAAAACCGTGCATCCAGAGGATTGTACCGGTGTGCCTTCCTGTCGCGCTCCAGATCGTCCCATGCGTCTGCAAGGTAGATCCAGCGCCCAAGGTGATAGAGAAGCTGTTCCATTGCCCGGTCGCGGGCGCAGTCGGAAGCGCATGGCCCCGCCGCAGCCAGTATACCGGCAAAGGTATCTGCGACGCGGTCAAGCTGCGGCGACTGCTCCGCCTCCAGGGCCGCAAGCCGGGCCATATTTTCCCGCGCCCGCAGCTCCAGTTGGGGCAGCGCCTGCGCAGCCCGGCTGTGGGCCTTCCGGAACAAAAAGCGCAGCAGGCGGTATGGCAGGCCGCTCAGAGGGCCGTGGTCCTCCACATCGTCACAGAGCTTATGCCAGGTAAGGATCATACTGGCATCTGCCGCCCGCTCCATGGCGTTCCCCTGCAGACAGGTACGGGGTCTGCGCAGCGGATGGACCGGGCACCGGCAGGCGCAGGTGCGCTCCGGACCTCCTCCGGCATAAAGCAGCGCCAGCAGCGTTAGATCATAGCTGAGCGTAAATCTGGCCAGCCAGCCGTGGCGGCGGCCCAGCGTGTGGCACAGGCCGCAGTACGCCTGTTTATAGCGGCTGCGATCCTCCGCACTGAGCTTGTCCGTCACAGGCCGCACATAACCAAACATTCTGTCATTCCTTCGTCAGATTTACAACGACTTTATAGTCTGTACCCATAACGCCGACCTGCTCGGCGGTCCCGGCACTATCCAGGTAGATCCTGGCGGTGACGGTGATCTGACCCGCCGCCGCGCTGACATCCTTCAGATCTGCCACGACCCGGATATTTTCCGCGCTGATCTGCTCCAGCAGACTCTCTCTGCCGCGGACAGTCACGGAGATCAGCTTGGTAACTACATCGGCCCGCCAGCCTTCAGGCACATTGATACACGAAATGTTGTCCGTCTCAAAAGCCTCCACAGACAGTTGGGGCAGAATGTGCACGGTTGTGGTGACCTCGTTGATCCCGCTGAGGTTCATCAGCTCGTCCGCGAGAGGAATATCAAAGCGCAGCTCATCTCCGTCCCGCAGGTTGGCCAGATTGACCGTCCCGATGACCAGGGGTTCACTGCCGAGCGCGGCAATATCCTCCGGCGTGCCTGCCACTGTAATGCGGTCTGTGCTGAGCGTGTAGCGCAGGTCGCTCTCGCTGATGCCGCCGCCTGTGACAAAATTGATCTTAAGCGCGACCTCCGCTGTGGCACGGATCGGGTAAGTCACATAGATCATCTCATCACTGCAGCTTACATCAAGCCCCTCCAGCGGCTCGCCGCCCACTCCGATGAGTTGGAAGGGGTATTCCCCGGTCACCGTTTCACTCAGCTCTTCCCCGTCCACTGTGACCAGCACATAGGCTACCTGGTTTACCAGATCGGACTGACCGCTGATCTTCACGGTCTTAGGCGCAAAAATGAACTCATCGCTGTCACCGGCCAGGTATCCCGCAGCCACGCTGCCTGTAAATTTGCCGCGGATCTCCACATCATGGGAAGCATAGCGGGCAACGGTGAAGCTTACATTGCCGGTCGCGCCGCTGACGAACTCAACCTGATCCTGCGTCACTCCGGTCGGCAGAGAAGCCGTATAGGCCAGCGTGTAGTGAGACGCCTCCGTGATCTGGGATACATTAACCACCAGGCGCAGCGTCTTGTCGTCCAGCTTTGCCAGTACTGTCGGCGTAGCCCGTACCTCAACAGACGCAGTGGGAGTAGCTCCGACGATCATCAGTCCCCGCTCCTCCAGAATATCAAGCCCGGAGAAGGTTACGGGAATATTGCGGATCGGCTTAGTGCTCTGATTCCCATCCTGGCTGGTGACATAAAACCAAATGGCAATGGCCAGAACGATGGAGAGAAAGATGTAAAGCGCCTTACTGTCTAGAATTTTCCTTCCCATTTTCCTTCTCACCTCGCTTGCCTCTGAGAACGCTGCCCAGCAGACCGGCAGCTGTCGTCGCCTTTTTCTCCTCTTGATCCGGCATAAGCTCACTTCTGAGCATCCGCTCCAGCGTCTCTGTCGTCAGGTGCCGTTTCAGCATCCCGTTCACCGCCACGGATATGGAGCCGGTCTCCTCTGAGACGATCGCAGCTACCGCATCCGAATTCTCACTGATCCCGATTCCCGCCCGATGGCGCATACCAAGATCCTTACTCAGGTTCATATTGCCCGACATAGGCAGCATGCAGCCTGCACCGACAATCCGCCCGTTGCGGACGATCACCGCCCCATCGTGGAGCGGCGCCTTGTTCCAGAACAGATTTTTCAGCAGCTCCGCAGACATTCCGGCATCCAGGGGAGTGCCTGTCTTCAGCACATCGTCCAACAGAGTTTTTCGTTCAAATACGATGAGTGCGCCCACCTTGTCGCGGGAAAGCGCCTCGTAGGCCTCCACAGTCTGGGTAATGGCCGTCTGAAGCTCATCGCTGTATGTCTCTGCCACAAACATCTCCTTGATCTTTCCGCTGCCCATCCGCTCCAGAAAGCGGCGGATCTCAGGCTGAAAGATGATCACCAGAGACAGCAGGCCGAGTTCCACCGTCTTGTTCAGCAGCCAGCTCACGACCCGCAGATGAAGCAGGTTGGCCGCCGCCATAGCCGCCAGAATGATCACGATCGCCTTGGCCACCTGGCCGGAGCGTCCCTTGCGCACAAACCGGAACAGGTGATAAATGGCATACGCCACCAGAGCGATGTCGATCACATCGAACACGCCGATCAGTCTCACATATTCTCGGGCTGTGTTCAGCACCTGTACGATCTTATCCATAGGCCCGGCTCCTAACATTATGTCAACGCATAAGTGCCTAATACGGCAATTTAAGTTATTATAGCGTATTCAAAGTTGATTGGCAAGCAAATGCGAAAAAAAACCTTGAAAAGCAGGCGGCCAACTTTCCCCATTCGGCCGCCTGCCTGTATTGCCTATTCCGCTGCGATCACCCGGATCGCAGCAGTTGCTCTGACCGCCTGGGCAGCGGATGTGAAGGAGGACGGACTTACGCGCACGGTTCCGGTTTCCAGCGTTCCTGCCGTGTGGTGGGCAAGAGGCGCGCAGTGCAGACCCGCACGCACGGCTATTCCCATCTGAGACAGCCTTTCCCCCACGCTTTCACAGTCCTTTCCGGGCAGCAGGAAGGAGAAGAGCCCGCTCTGGCTCTGCGGCGTTCCTCTGTATACCTGTGCGCCGCAGCCCTCCAAAAGATCCATCATGCGCTCGCAGAGCCGCCGCTCATGCTGCAGAATTCGCTCCGGCCCAATTTTTACCACATAGCGCATCCCCTCCAGTAATCCTGCCGCACCGCAGACATTCTGCGTACCGGCCTCCAGCCTGTCAGGCAGAAAGTCCGGCATATCCTGCCGGAGGGAGGCGCTGCCGGTCCCGCCGCAGAGCAGGGGCTCGCAGGCCTCACCGCCGCACAGGAGCAGTCCGGTCCCCTGGGGGCCGTACAATCCCTTGTGTCCGGGCATAGCAACAAAGGCTGCGCCCCAGCGGCCCAGGTCCACCGGCAGGGTCCCGGCGGATTGACTGGCGTCCACGATCAGCGGAACGCCGCAAGTCCGGCACAGGGCGGCGATCTCATCTATCGGCTGGATAAACCCAAAGACGTTGGACACATGATTGCAGACAGCCGCATCCGCCCCCCGGTCCAGAGCACGGGCAAAGGCATCGAGAGCTGACCTGCGGTCGAAAAGGGCGCAGGCGGCGGGAGCCACAGTAACCCCGGGAATGCTGTGGAGCACCCTGGTCACCGCATTATGCTCATACCCGGAGATGACTACACGGGCCCCGGGGCGAACCAGAGAACGAATGGCCAAGTTCAATGCGTGCGTGGCATTGAATGTGAGCACTACCTGTTCCGGCGTTGGCACTCCGAACAGCGCTGCAGCCGCCTGTCTGCAGCGAAACATGACAGAGCCGGCTTCCGCACTGGCGCGATGCCCGCCCCGGCCCGGACTGGCACAGCGTCTCATAGCTGCGGCAACGGCCGCAGCCACTTCGGGCGGCTTTTCCAGGGTGGTCGCGGCACTGTCCAGATAGATCACGCCTCCACCTCCCGGAGTGTGTCATCGCCGGTCTGCAGATAGACCTGCTTCGGACCTATTCCGGCCTGACGGAGCAGAGTAAGCGCCCTGCCGAGGGTCTGCTCCCGGATCCTGACACAGTATCCGCACCCGTCCACTGCGGCCGCCTTGGGGGTGCGCATGATTCGGGACGCGATCCCTGCCTGCGTCAGAACGCGGGCTGTCCGCTGTGCATAGGTCAATGACCGGCACAGCAGCAAATAGGAGATCATAAGCTTCGCCAACTCCTCCCCTGGTGTTGATGCCCGCAAGCGGGCGCCGGGAGGTACAAAACAGCCTCCCGGTACAGCCTATGTACCGGGAGGCCTCTGTGTGTTTCAGTCAGTCCTGCTCTTCCAGCAGCGCAACCGCATGAGCGGCCATTCCCTCTCCGGAGCCGGTAAATCCAAGCCTCTCCTCTGTGGTCGCCTTGACATTTACACGGCCCTCATCCACACCCATGGCCTCAGAGAGGGCAGCGCGCATCGAAGGAATATACGCGGCCAGCCTGGGCTGCTGCGCAACAATGGTCGCGTCCACGTTGCCGACCCGAAGCCCGCATTCGCTCAGCATCTCCATAACACGTTTCAGCAGAATCAGACTGGAGATATTCAGATAGGCATCGTCGGTGTCAGGAAAGGCATGGCCGATATCCCACAGACCGGCAGCGCCCAGAAGCGCATCCATGACCGCGTGAGTCAGTACATCCGCATCGGAATGGCCATCCAGACCGAGATCCCAAGGAATGGTCACACCGCCGAGGACCAGGCTGCGCCCCGGCTTGAGCCGGTGCACATCGTAGCCGTGCCCAATTCTCATGGCCGCTCCCCCTGTTCCAAAAGTGCCTCAGCACAGTACAGATCCGCCGGGTCTGTCAACTTGAAATTCCGGACATCCCCTTCGGTAAGGGAGACCTTCATACCAAGCCGCTCTACGGCGGAGCAGTCATCCGTGACCGCCGCACCGTCATCCAGTGCTTTCTGAAGGGCTGCCCGGAGCAGATCTGCATCAAATACCTGCGGCGTCTGAACGGCAAAAAGCGTCTCCCGATCTGGGGTATGCTCCACAAGGCCGTCTCTGGCCACCTTTATGGTATCACGCACTGGCACACCCGGAGCTGCCGCGCCGGTCTGTGCGGCTTTCGCAATGACGCCGGAGATGAGCTCTCCTGTCACAAGCGGGCGGGCCCCATCGTGGACGGCGATCAGCGGAATGTCCCGGCGCGCCTCCAGGGTCCCGATTCGGGCAGACTCCAGCCTGCTGTTCCCTCCCCTGACCAGCTTGGATACCTTGTCAAGGGAAAATGCTTTGCAGAGACCGGATAATTCCGGAATAAGCTCCTCCCGTGTGACCACAATGATCTCACTCACCTCCGGCAGCGGCTGAAACGCCATCAGTGTACGCACGATCACAGGCAGTCCGTCCAGATCGGCCATGATCTTGTCTCTGCCCATTCTGGATGACGCTCCGGCGGCCAGCACCACCACAGAACAGGATGCCGCAGAACGCTCGGATTTTTTACGAAAAAGTCCCATACCGCATACCCTCCTATGCTGACACGGCATCCAGCCTATTCCTGCTGTGTGCAGGCAAAGATCAGCTCCAGCAGAGCCTGCCGACCATCACCCTTCTCTGCGGAAAATGGCAGGACCTGGACCTGCTCAGGAAGCCTCAGCGTCTCACGTATCCGGGTCAAATTGCCGCCGATCTCGCTTTTCTTCAGCTTATCCAGCTTATTGGCCACCACAGCAAACGGTTTTTCGGTGCTGAGGAAGAAGTCCGCCATCGTACAGTCGTCCGCGGTGGGCTTGTGTCTGGCGTCTACGATGAGCACACCCAGTGTCATCAGCGCGGTATCGGCAAACCACGCCTCGATCAGCTTTCCCCAGCGCTCCCGCTCTTGTCTGGATACCTGAGCATAGCCGTAGCCCGGCAGGTCCACCAAATAGAACTGCTTGTCGATCAGGAAATAGTTGATGTGGGTGGTCTTACCCGGCGCAGACCCTACCCGGGCAAAATTCTTCCGGTTCAGCAGCCGGTTGATCACGGAGGACTTTCCAACATTGGAGCGGCCGGCAAACACGATCTGCGGCAGCCGATCCCGGGGGAAATCCGCAGGCTTTACAGCAGAGCGTATAAACTCCGCCTGGTTCAGGTTGACTTTCATCCCGCACCTCACTGACACAGCCCCGCCGCCGCAGGAATCGGCTTACTGTGGGCATCCGGATAGCAGGCATTCAGGTCTGCGCAATGGCTGCGCTCTCCCAGCGCGGCCTCCAGTACCTGATCGATCTCTTCCGCAGGGAGGAAGTGCAGCGCAGCCCGGACAGTCTGGTCGATGTCCTCCAGGTCCTTCAGGTTGGCTTTTGGTATGATCACCGTTGACATGCCGCCCCGCAGCGCGGCCATTGTTTTTTCCTTCAGCCCGCCGATGGGAAGCACGCGGCCGCGCAGAGTTACCTCGCCGGTCATGGCGATCCCTGCACGCACCGGGACATCCGTCAAAGCTGATACAATGGCTGTAGTGATGGCAATTCCCGCAGAGGGACCGTCCTTTGGTACTGCACCTTCGGGGAAGTGAACATGAATATCCCGGGTCTTGTAAAAATCGGGATCGATCCCAAGCTGCCGGGTCCTGGACCGGATACAGGACAGCGCCGCCCGGGCGGATTCCTTCATAACATCTCCCAGGTTGCCCGTGAGCTCGACTTTACCCGCCCCTTCCATCACATTGACTTCTACCTGGAGAATCTCGCCGCCCACTGACGTCCAGGCAAGGCCGTTCACAACACCCACAAGGGATTGCATACCGGGCTTATCCTCCTGATAGATCGGAGTACCCAGGTAGTCCTTTAAATCCCAGTCTGTAATGTGAATCCGCTTTATATCTTCTCGGACTATGCGCATGGCCGCCTTTCTGCACAGCGCACCAAGGCGGCGCTCCAGGGTGCGCACGCCGGACTCTCTGGTATAATCCGAAATGATGCTCCGCAGGGCCCCATCGGTCAACTGCAAGCGTTTTTTCTCTATCCCATGGCGGGCCAGCTCCTTTGGAAGAAGGTGGCGTTTTGCGATTTGCAGCTTTTCCTCATCGGTATAGCTGGACAGTTCAATGACCTCCATCCGGTCCAGCAGAGGCCGCGGGATATCCTGAATGTTGTTTGCTGTGGTGATGAACACAACATCGGACAGGTCAAAGGGCAGCTCCAGATAGTGATCCCGGAAAGTGCTGTTCTGCTCTGCGTCCAGCACCTCCAGAAGCGCCGAGGAGGGATCCCCGCGGTAATCGCTGCCCAGTTTATCGATCTCATCCAGCAGAAGCACGGGATTTGCACTGCCTGCCTGGCGAACGGCATTGATGATGCGGCCGGGCATTGCGCCGATGTAGGTCTTGCGGTGGCCGCGTATCTCAGCCTCGTCATGAATTCCACCCAGTGAGATTCTGGCCAGCTTCCGGTTCATCGCCCTGGCCACGCTCATGGCGATGGAGGTTTTTCCAACACCCGGAGGGCCGGCAAGGCAGATGATCTGTCCCTTTAACTCCGGGGCCAGCTGCTTGACCGCGACAAACTCAAGGATGCGCTCCTTGACCTTTTCCAGACCGTAGTGCTCTGCGTTCAGCACTCGCTCCACCGCCGGCACGCTGATCCGCTCCCTTGTTTTGACCCGCCACGGCAGCTCCAGGCAAGTGTCCAGGTAGCTGCGGATCACAGCGGCTTCGGCAGAGCCGAAGGGCTGCTTTTCCAGGTGGCGGACCTCCTTTTCAAGCTTTTCCCGTACTTCATCGGGCAAATCCGCCGCCTGAATCCGGTCTCTGTACTCGGCCGCATCGTCGCCGCCATCCTCACCCAGCTCCCGGCGGATGACCTTCAGCTGCTCCCGCAGTACATAGTCCCTTTGGTCTGCGGCCATCTCCTCGTGGATCTTTGATTCCAGCTCAGACTCCGCCTCCAGGACCTGTATCTCCCGGGCCAAAATGCGGCAGAGGCGGGCCAGCCGCCGCGTCGGACGCAGCTCCTCGAGAATTGCCTGCTTGTCTTCGTAGCGCAGAGGCAGATTCTGCGCTGCGTAATCCGCTATGTAACCGGGATCATCGCTGTCCAGCAGCTTGAGATAGACCTCGCCCGGCACGCGGTCCGAAAGCTCGGTATAGCGTTCCAGTCCGGCATAGATCTGACGGATCATAGCCTCTGTGCGGGAGGATGTTGTCAGCATCGGTTCGGGCTCGTCGATCGGTTCCACCTGCGCAGTCAGATAGGGCTCAGTCGACGTCAGGGCGGCAAGCCGTCCCCTGCTCTTCCCCTCTACCATTACACGTACATTCTGGTCTGGCAAGCGGAGAATCTGCTTGACGGCTGCTATCGTTCCCATCTGGTACAGATCGTCATAAACGGGGCTCTCCACCGTCAGGTCGCGCTGTGTCACCAGAAAGAGGTCCCGACCGCCTGCCATTGCCTCCTCCACTGCACGGATGGACGGGGCGCGGCCCACATCGAAGTGCAGCAGCAAATTCGGAAATACCGTAATGCCCCGCAGTGCCAGCGCGGGAATAGTTCAGGTCTGCCGTGCCTGTTCATTCATTGAAATCCCTCCTTTGGAAAAAAGACGCAAGGGGGCGAGTATCTGAACCCCGCCCCCTTGTATTTGCTTTATCAGGACGCATTGCCCTTCCGGCGTTTTCCGCCGTTCTCTGCCCGGAGCGACGCCGCACCCAGCTTCGGCCTGGGCGGTCTGTTTTCATCACGCTCCAGAATGGGAGCTTCCTCCCCGCGAATGGCCTCCGCGGTTACCGTGATCTTGGCGATACTCTCGTCGGAGGGGACCTCGTACATGACCGGGGTCATGACCTCTTCCAGAACAGCACGCAGCCCGCGGGCACCGATCTTGCGTTCGACCGCCTTGTCTGCCGCAGCCTTCAGCGCACCCTCGGTGAACTCCAGGTCGACATTATCGTACTCCATCAGCTTCTGGTACTGCTTCACCAGGGCGTTCTTCGGCTCGGTCAGAATGCGCACCAGCTGCTCCTGGTCCAGAGACCGCAGCGCAGTGATCACCGGCAGACGGCCTACCAACTCCGGAATAATACCGAATTTGAGCAGATCGTGGGGCTGGACCTCC